>CAVDGK010000077.1:0-7609 GCA_963607995.1 Oscillospiraceae bacterium
TCCGAAACCACTACTTCGTCTGGCTTTTCAACAAGAGCTTTTGCAATCACTTCAACAAGTTCTTTCATGCTGCTCCTTTCGGCTGACAAAGCAATTATTTTGTAATACCGGCAAGTTTAAGAATCTTAGCAACTTCAGCTGTGGGCTGAGCACCATTGCCAAGCCATTTCTTTGCAGCTTCTGCATCTACATGGAATTCGCTGGGATCTTTGGTCGGATCATAAGTACCGATTTCTTCGATGAAACGTCCATCACGAGGTGAACGAGCATCTGCTACGATAATTCTGTAAAACGGTGCTTTCTTCTTACCCATTCTTGTTAATCTGATTTTTACTGCCATTTTTCAAATCTCCTTAAATTATAAATGATTAATATATTGATTAAGCTGTCAAAAGTTTTCTTCTAAGTCAACTGATTTTGACACCCGAATCTTTAAAGATAGTTAAAAAGGAAGTCCGAAGCCACCAAAGCCGCCTCGTTTTCCTAATTTTTTCATGCCCTTACTATTCATCATGCCGGGCATTTTCTTCATCATCTTGCGTGCTTCATTGAACTGCTTCACAAGACGGTTAACCTCTGCAATATCCGTACCGGAACCTTTTGCAATACGATTCTTTCTGGAAGGATTAAGCAGATCCGGATTGGCTCTTTCTGCCGGTGTCATGGACATGATAATAGCTTCCGTGCGGGCCATTTTCTTTTCATCCACCATACCATCGATATCCATCTTGCCGCCCATACCTGGCACCATGGAAAGGACAGAGGAAAGTCCACCCATCTTCTTGATCTGACTCATGCTTTCAAGATAATCATCAAAGCCAAAGCTGGCCTTTTTAATCTTTTCCTGCATGGATTTGGCTTTTTCCTGATCGAGACTGGCTTCCGCCTTTTCAATAAGGGTAAGCACATCTCCCATACCAAGAATACGGTCCGCCATACGATTGGGATAGAAAAGTTCGAGATCCTCCAGCTTTTCACCCATACCAACATAAAGAATCGGCTTTTCCGTAACAGCTTTAACTGAAAGAGCTGCACCGCCTCGAGTATCGCCATCACATTTTGTCAGGATGACACCATCAATGCCGGTCTTTTCAGCAAAGGTTTTTGCTACATTGACAGCTTCCTGACCAGTCATGGCATCAACTACCAAAACTGTAAAATCAACAGGAACAGCCGCCTTAATATCCGACAGCTCAGCCATCATATT
The DNA here is from genome assembly GCA_963607995.1 of Oscillospiraceae bacterium. Classification (GTDB taxonomy): domain Bacteria; phylum Bacillota; class Clostridia; order Lachnospirales; family Lachnospiraceae; genus Chordicoccus. The sequence continues at coordinate 1,208 of CAVDGK010000077.1, forward strand.
TTCATCGATCTGCAGACGACCTGCAGTATCGATCAAAATCACGTTATTATTATTTTTTTCAGCATGTGAGACAGCAGCTTTAACAATATCCACCGGGCTCTTGGCATCTCCCATGGTGAAAACCGGAACACCGACCTTTTCACCATTGATCTGCAACTGCTTGATAGCGGCCGGACGATAAACGTCAGCTGCAACAAGAAGAGGTCTTTTGCCTTTAGCCTTAAACTGCCCGGCAAGTTTTGATGCGGTGGTCGTTTTACCGGCACCCTGCAGACCTGCCATCATGATAATAGTCATGGCATGTCCACTTTTAAGTGGGATTTCTGTTAATTCCGATCCCATCAGGGTAACCAGTTCATCATGAACGATTTTGATAACCATCTGAGCCGGATTAAGGCCGTTCATGACGTCCTGACCAATAGCCTTTTCCTGTACTGTCTTAGTAAACTGCTTAACGACTTTAAAGTTAACGTCGGCTTCCAGAAGGGCCATCTTGACTTCCTTCATTGCCTCCTTGACATCGTTTTCAGACAGACGTCCTTTGCCGCGAAGCTTTTTAAACACATTCTGAAGTTTTTCCGAAAGGCTTTCAAATGCCATTAAAGCTCCTCCAGGATTTCTTCCGTCAGCTTCCGAATTTCATCATTCTGAGTAAGAGACTGAATCCGGCTGACTTTCTTCTTAATATCAAGAAACCTTGCCACTAAATGAAGCTTATCTTCATATTCATTTAATGACTTGTTAATACGCTTGATCAAATCATGTACACCCTGACGGCTGATACCATAATCCTCAGCCACCTCGCTTAAGGAACGGTCATCCATAACAGCTGCCTCATAGACAGCTTTCTGATGAGGCGTCAGCAATTCTCCATAAAAATCATATAAAAGAGTTTTTTCGTACAGATTATCCATGACGACTACTATACTAAAAGAGAAAGACGGTGTCAAGTATTTTTTCTTGACAGTCTTCATCAATCGGATATTCGCAATTTGCTTCGCTACTCGCTCATATAAAAGTGGCTGTGGGTGCTCTTGAACTTTTATAAAAAGCAAAAAGGCCATTCACCTAAGTGAACAGCCTTCCTGTCTTATTAATCATTTTATTATTTCTGAAGATTTCGGATTTCTCTTCTGATTCTTCTGCAAACGCCCTGATTATCTTTAGCTCTTCTTTCCAGTTTGTTTAAACGATCTTCAAGTAATGCACATTTTTGTTGATTTGTCATGATATTTTCTCCTTTAAAATTATTTTTTCATTAGTATCCAGTTTTTTCAGCTGTCCCATTTCTCTTACGCCAAGCACTAAAGCCAGTACAAAAGCCAATCCATCAGCTGTCGGACCAGCCCAGAGCACCCCCTTAACACCAATGAAATGGCAGAGAATCATGGTGGCCGGAATTAAAAATAAAATCTGACGACTCAAAGATATGGCTCCGGAAGAAACCGGCTTGCCAATGGACTGGAAAAAGATAGCTGTTACAGCCTGGAATCCATTTAAGAAGCAAAGTAATGTGAAGATACGGAAAGACATGACAGAAAATTCCGTATATAAATCGCCCTGATTGCCAAATAAAGCTGTCAGCTGATAGGGAAGAAGCTGGAACAGGGCAAAGAAAATAACTGCAGAAAGTGTAGCGACTTTCACTGTAAGAGAATAGGTTTCTCTTACTCTCTTATAATCGCCGCGGCCATAGTTATAACCAAAGATGGGCTGAGCACCTGTCCCGATACCATTAACAATGGATGTCAGGATTGTATTAAACTTCATAACAATACCGAAGGCTGCCAAAGGGATATCCGCACCATAGACCGATTCCATGCCGCAATGGACCAGGTAATAATTGATAACAGCCATAATGATAGCAACTGAAATCTGAGCAACGAAACTGGAAACACCATAACTGGCTACTTTCTTAAGCATTCCCTTAACCGGTTTCATGTATTTCAAAGAAATACGAACTGTTTTGAAGCGTGGAATATACCAGACGCTGATAAAGAAATTAACAAGCTGTCCGAGCACGGTAGCAATGGCTGCACCTTCCATTCCACCATTAAATCCAAGGACAAAGACAGCATCCAGGATCACGTTGGTGATACACCCCGCAATCATACCGATCATCGTCAGTTGCGGTGCACCATCAGCCCGGATAAGGGAACACAAACCACTTCCAATAATAACAAATGGAAAACCTGCTACTACAATTCGGCCGTAAGCAAGAGCATATGGAAGATTGTCAGTTGTCGCTCCAAACATAGCTGTCAGAGGTTTCAAAAAGACAAAGCACAGAATAAAAAATAGAATACCTGCGACAATCAGATAAAATAGCGTATTATTAACAACTTTTTCAGCGCTTTCCTTATTCTTCTTACCAAGTTCAAGGCTTAAAAGAGCAGCACCGCCATCACCCAAAAGCAAAGCTATAGCCATAACAACCATATTTAATGGAAAGATGACATTGGTAGCACTATTTCCCAGGGTACCAACGCCCCAACCGATAAATACCTGATCCACGATGTTATAAAGTGAATTAACAACAAGAGCAATGACACTGGGAAGTGCATACTTCAGCACCAATTTTCCAATAGGTGCTGATGAAAGAGAATCCTTGTTTGTTTCATTTCCTGACATTGATTTCTACCTCCTTTTTTATTCAACAGGAGGCATGATAAACCCTATGATTATAATAGAGTCAATATGTATTTTTGATATTCTGTTTATTTTTTTGTTTAAAATCAAATAAAACTCTATTATAATAAGATATTATTAAATCAAAGGAGGTTTATATGAAAAATCTCTTATCTATCGGCGAACTCTCGCGTATTCGGAACGTTAACGTACAATCTCTTCGTTATTATGAAAAGCTTGGGATTTTGATACCATCCTATATCAATCCCGAAAGCGGCTACCGTTATTATTCCCTGGAACAGATCATGATTCTGGATACCATTATTCTCTGTATCGATCTTGGTATTCCTTTAAAAGAATTGAAAAAGTATGTAAATGAAGAAGGCGAACTGGAATTTGAGCATCTGCTTAATGATGGAAAAAAATTGGCAAATGAAAAAATCAAAAAAATCGAATCCAGTCTGGACTCCATCAATCGAACACTCCAGCATATCCATGCCCAAAAGGACTTTTTAGGAAGAGAAGGTTACTATTCACGTTATATTTTCGAAAGATTTGTTGTCACAATCCCCTGTGAAATCAAAATGGAAGCAAAAACTTATGAAAATAATCTGAGTCAGCTTTTCCGCATAGCCAGAAATAATCATCTTCAGGCTTCCTTTCCTCACGGTATCATTGCCTATTACAAAAACGGCACCTTCGAAAAGGCCAACATGTTTCTGGAAGTCCTGCCCTCGGATTCTTCAGAAGTACAAAAAATAGCGGACTCCAATTATCTCTGCTTTCAGGAAAAACGTGAAATTCATTCAAATCCCCTTGATATCTTTCCCGGCAAACTAACCGGTAAGGACGAATGTCAGATCATTATTTCCTGCATGTCTCCCAACACCTACAAATATGATGATGTCATTTTGGAATTTCAGATTAAAACCTAAGCTGTGCATCCATAAATTTCAAAATAGAGCACTCTTTCCTATGAAAAGCAAAGAGTTGTGCTTGCGAATCTCTCGTTCTGGGTATGAGCGATATAATCTTCTTTGCGCGAACGCGCATCTTTGCTGAGCATTTTTATCGTATAGGAACGAGATTTTCTATATAAAAAGCGAAAGAGCCGAGGAAATTCTTCCTCGACTCTTCCACTTGCTTCTCCTATATATACAAACAAAGTTGTATATCGATTTATAACCCGCCGAATATGCAGGATGAATGATAAATATCGTTTTTTGCTTTTAATAGATCTTTTGTTTTAAAAAGTCCAAACATTATTTTAAGTGCAACTGATAATAACCTAAAAATGCAGAAATCAGCTATTTTCCCATAACAATATCATAAAGACTCGCCCTGCGTTTTTCTCTTATAACTTCGCCGATACCAAGCTTTGTGATATCAACAGCTTCAACATGAACCGGATCATCCTTAAGAGAAAGCCTGAGCATGCTCAGCACCTCGTCACGCATTTCTTCCTTATCCATTTTGATAAAATCAATAAGGATCATACCAGAAAGATTGCGAAGTCTCAACTGTCTTGCGGTTTCCTTCGCCGCTTCACAATTAATATCCCGATACGTTTTTAATACGTCTTTTCCTTTTTTGCAATGACCAGAATTGACATCAATAGAAACAAAAGCTTCCGTCTGCTCAATAATAAGATAAGCACCAGACTTAAGCCACACTACCTTCTGCATCAGCTTATCTATATCATGAATCAAATTTCGACGTTCTGCAAGGGAAATATTATGATCTTCATAATTTTTTACCTTGTATTCTTTTTCCTCCAGCACATGACACACTAAAGGAATATCCGAAATAATGTTATCAGCTTTGCATCTCATTTCCGTCAGCATTTTCAGGTAAAAAGGCTCCGGCTCATATAAAACCGTCCCTACGTGCTTTTCTTTTGAAACCTTAATTATGCCAAGAAGCCTGCCTTCCTGTGTCCGGATATGTTCAAGTAAAGCTGTTTTTTCCATTTCACCGGCAGCAGTCCGGAAAAGGACATCGCACTTCATCTCCTGCTCAGAAAACATATCAGTAATTTCTGCTTTGCTTTCCTTCGATAACTTTTTCGAAAATGTCATCCGACCTTTTCCACTGCTTACCACAGCATAGGGTGAAGTGAAAGAAATTTTTTCATCGCAGGTTAATTGCTTATTGCCATGAGCATCCTTTGTAATGAGTACCGGAATCTTTTCCGACCCGTGAAGATGAGTCTTCGATCGAAGCGGCATGAAAGCCCTCTCTTCCGGAGAAATCCTGACAAAGGCCCCGGAAATATTTTTTTCAACTTTCTCCACAAGACCATTTACGATTTCCCCCACACGGGAAACTGTGCCTCGCCTTTCTATCTGAAGATTGCTGAGCACGCCTTCATCATAAAGAGCTGCCACCACAAAATATGCATCCCGGTGTTTTATTTCTGTAACGACAAAATCCAACGCCATTTTCTACCTTCTGGCCAGTTCTTCCGTAATTTCTTCCCAGGTAACGCCTCTTTCAACCATCAGCACCATGAGATGATACAGATAATCGGCAATTTCATATTTGATTTCAGAAGGATCCGGATTTTTTGCAGCAATGATGATTTCTGTATTTTCCTCACCAACCTTCTTTAATATCTTATCAATGCCCTTATTGAAAAGATAATTGGTGTAAGAGCCTTCTTTGGGATTAGCTTTTCGATCCTCAATAATACCATAGACATCTTCCAGAACGTGCATGGCATTCTTCTCAAGGCCATTCTTCTCAAAAAGATCCTGGAAGAAGCAGCTCTTGTGGCCGGTATGGCAGGCCGGTCCGATCTGAATAACCTTAGCCAGCATGGTATCATTATCGCAGTCCAGCTTAAGTGAACGAACATACTGGAAATGGCCACTGGTCTCCCCTTTAGTCCAAAGCTCCTTACGGCTCCGGCTCCAATAGGTCATCTTGCCTGTACGAAGAGTCTTTTCATAGGCCTCTTCATTCATATAGGCCAAAATAAGGACCTCATCCGTTAAATAATCCTGGGAAATAACCGGCAGAAGTCCATCTGAATTCAGTTTAAAATCACTCCAGGGAATGTTGCTTACTGGGAAAGACATAGAAAATCCCATCTCCGAAAGCATTGCTTTATCAGCATAGATATCTCTTCCAGGTACGCTGAAGATGCCGCCGCAGACTGCTTCTATATTTTGAACTTTAAGAATATCGTCTGCTGATACAGCACCACTTTCTGTTTTTACGCTCGCATAATCTTTTACAGCCAGTAAAGGCACCTGGGTTTCATTCTTTAAAACCTCATCTGCCCCATCCAATGTCATAATACCACCGGCATAAACTTCAATCAGTTCTTTATTCCGGCGGAAATCCTCCGGATTTTTCACAGAAACATAAAGGCGATCCTTGCCAAAACGCTCAGAACCTTCCTTAAGATTTTCCATATTACTGTCTTTGGATGCATTTAAAATAACAACCTTAGCACCAGCATAAAGACCTTTTTTGATATCCTCCATGCGGTTAATACGGCCACAGAGATAAACAGGAATCTGGGCTGTATGACAAATATCAGTAAGAGAGGCTATAGATCTGTCATGCTCAGCATCTGTATCAGCATAGTCAAAAACGATTATGGCATCAGAGCCATTATCTGAATAGGAAGATGCCGCCTCACAGGGTGTGAAGGGCATTTGAGTATTTCTTTCCGGCCCGGTCATGGCTCTTTCTTTATCGAGATAGATTGTTGAAATTATTTTTTTGATCATAATGATCCTTTCGTTGACAATACGTCTGTTATTC
>CAVDGK010000078.1:0-7540 GCA_963607995.1 Oscillospiraceae bacterium
GTGAAGAACTTATGGCGACCATGAAGCCGGGAGAAAAGGCTCTGGTTTTAGTGACACGAAATTATGGCATAGAAGATCCGGCTCTTAATATGGATATTCCTAATGAGCTGCTGAAGAGGGGGTATAAGATTCTGACCTTGTCCCAGCTTCATGCCCATAGTCTTGATATCTCGGCAGAGTATCCGGGTCTTTACTGGCCTTTTGGTCAGCATATTTTGTCCGGTGCTAAGATTATACGGGAGACACCGGGACTTTATGCGGTTTATCTGACTAACCATGGCTGCGGACCGGATACCATGATTTCCCATCTTTTCCGGGAAGCCATGGACGGCAAGCCTTACCTTCAAATCGAGGTGGATGAGCATTTCTCCAAAGTCGGTGTTATTACCCGTATCGAGGCTTTCTTAAACAGTCTTGAATCCCAGGATGATGAGAAAAAATACAGACCCGTTGCACCGGTATCCATGATACAGCATCTGGAGAAGGAAAGAGCTGTTGGCATTCCTTCATATGGACGTTATAGTGAAATTTTCGTTGAAAGTTTGAAGGCAAAGGGCTATGATGCCCATCTGATTCTGCCGGATACGGAAGCCCTTGAAATGGGTCGGGGCGAGACTACATCTAAAGAATATTATACCTTTACCATGCTGCTGGGTATGTCTTTAAAAGCGGCAGGACGTTGCCCGACGATTCAGCTTATGCTGCCGGCTTCGGAAGGAGCTGATGCGGATGGTCAGTACTGGCGCATCATTCGAGCTATTTTAAATGAAAAAGGCTATGGAGACGTCAAGGTGATTCCTTTAGTGGAAGAGCAGCTGACAAAGCCGGATGAGATTGCCGGAGAAAGCATTAACCATAGGGAAAATCTTTTCCTGAAGATTCTGGAAGGCGATCTCTATTACATGGCACCGGCACAGGAACGAGAGACTCTTTTTGCTCATCTGCACAGTGGTAAAACTCTTGGATGGGAGGAAATAAAATCTCTGGCCTGTGAAGTTCGCAAAGCCTGGAAAAATAAAAAAGAAAAACCCTCGTCTCTTGGCATTGTTGGGGAGTGGCCTCTTGTTTACGAAGATGCCATGAATAATGATTTCTGGAAGCGACTGGAAGGCCGCGGTTATCATCTTTACCGCATGCCCCTCTCTGAATACCTTTACTTTATGTGGAAGGATGAGGCTTTCGAAGAAGAGAGACTTGAAAATGAGTGGGAAGATGAAAACCTTGTACCAGGCATGACAGTGATGGATCATTCGCATTGTGCCTGTGGCAGTGAAGCTGTCAATGGCTGCACTTGCGGCTGTGAGGCTGAAAATGAGGTGGGAAATTCATCTGACGATACATCTAAAGCTGTTTCGAAAGATGATGCTAAGATCCAGAAGGAAGAAAATGCAGGCTGGCTGTCTCTTTGCGAAGAACGCATGAAGGAACTGCATGAGATCCTGGGTGAAGCATCTGCCTTCTCTGGTGATTATGTTCGTCTTTTCGAACTTGCAGATGATAAACTTTTACGTTACGCTGGAGCCGGTGGTCGTTATCGCTATGCCAAAGCCATGGAACTGGCTGAAATCCATAAGGGAACACTGCTTGCCTCATCTATGTACGAAAATACGGAGATTATGCTCAAGGTCAAGTGCGGTCATGACACCAAAGGACCGGTTCTTTTCCTCGAATTTGATGGCGTCATGAATCAGGGGGCTCAGGAAAAATTGGAATCCTTCTTATATTATATTGACTAAGAAAATATCTTTTGAAATTTTAGAATAAAGATATTTTAGGGTGACTTAACGGCTCTTGATTTGTTATACTGATGCATGATCAGGAGTAAGGCTTTGAAAAATACGAAGGAAGTTGGCTTCTGTGAAAGACTCTGTTTTAAAGTAACTGTCATTCAATATGAAATAAAGGAAGGTTAAATGGAAGAAAGAATATTCAGAATAATAGAAGATTATGCCCCGCTTGATGGTCTGACGATTTCAACGAAGGATCCTGTTTCAAAGGAGGCGTCCATCACTCATTTTTCCCTTGGCAGGGGAACAGATATTTCTCCGGAAACCTATCCGGATACCCAACTTTATATCATTAATGGCGGCAGCGGTACATTTTTGGTAGGATCTAAAAAGATTTCTGTCAAAGATGGAGAGATGTTGGTGGTAGAAGGGGGAACCCTTTGCGGAGTCACAACAGAAAATGGTTTAGTTTATACGGAAGTTATTCCGGGAAAGGATATGAAGATGAATAATATTATCAAAGCAGGAGAAGTTTTCAGCATTGCAGACAAGGTGCCTTATAAGGCAGGCAGTATCGTAAATCTTGATGTAGCATCCAATGAGACCATGAAATATGTCATCATGGCTTTTGATGAAGGAACAGGTCTGACACCCCACAGTGCACCCGGGGATGCTATTGTCTTTGCTCTGGAAGGCAAAGCTATTATCGGCTATGAAGGCAAGGATTATCCCATCGAAGCCGGTCAGCAGTTCCGTTTCGACAAAGGCGGTGTACACAGCGTGACGGCAGATGGCAAATTCAAAATGGCACTGCTGCTTGTGCTGAAATAATGAGCTATATTCAGAGCTTTATGTTTGACGATTGAAAAGAGAAGAACTCCATAAAGCAGATGCAGTAATTTTGATGATAGAATGCCTACAAAATTGGTATTCTATCATTTTTTTTAAAATAATTATTAAAGTGTGATAATTGCAACAGATTTTTCGGGGGGGGATATGCTATCCTAACGGTTAGGAGCGCTTAACTCCTTTTTCTTTTAAATAAGGGTTAGAAAAAACTAATCCAAAACAAACAGGGAGGAAGTTACATGAAACTAAAAGGATATGGCAGGCGGCTGAAGAGAGCCGGCTCAATTTTCTTGGCAGCAGCCATGATGGTTACAATGGTGCCGGCCACGGCTTTTGCTGATGAATCCTCTGCGATTGAAGAATCAGTTCAGTCCGTAGAATCATCTGCAGAAGAAAGTGCGACAGAAGACAGCACGAGTTCAGAAAGCACACAAACAGTTGAAACAGAAGAACAAACGGATTCATCAGCCACCACAGAGGCTGGAAAATCAAATAGTGAGTCAGTGCCTGAGGAAAGTACTGATTCACAGACAGGGGAAACGATTACGCAGGAAGAAAGCTCAGAGAACTCCGATGCCGAAACATCGAAGAGTGAAGAGGAAATCGCTCTTGCTGAACTGGAGGATATGGCTGAAACCCTTAATAGTGCCGATGCACCGTATGACAGTGTAAAGAGTATTGAAAATGGTGAATATACCATCACGGCTAACCTCTATGTGCCGGCCGAATACAATACTGTTCTGGGTGTAAATGCCTTCGTTTCAAATGGGGCCTTCCCGCCTCTTTCACCGGAAACGGGCAATGCCAAGCTGAAAGTTTCCGGATCGGGCAGTGACAAAACATACAGCCTGACGCTTCCGGTTAACAATGGTATCTTTACAATTCAGACTCTGGAGAACTGCATCAATGCAGAACTGACGGATGTACAGTATGAAGCGGCTGTCTGTCCCGGTGGTAAACGCATCAGGGAAATCACGGTGAGCCTAAAGGACCTCTCCGGTCTTTATACATTTAGCGAAGCTACCTGCTATCCCACTATTTTAAGTCAGACCTGGAATGTACCTTTGAATCTGGCCATTCGTTTAAGCGAAGCCACAGCCGGTGTTAAGAAGGAACAGGTTCTGACAGCAAATAATGCCAGTGATACGGCAGAAAAACTGAAAGCTGTCGGTGCGACTGAAGAAGAGGCTGCGGCTTATAAGGATGAAGTGACCCTGACAGTTTATCAGACCACCGCAGACCTTTCAGAAGCTACTCTTGTAGCCACACCTGTTACAGCCGGTGACAGCCGTTACGATACATTGAAAAAGAAATTTGATGATTCTCGTGTTTATGATTGGTATGAAAGCGGTTTCTTTATGTATGACATTTCTGTTTTGGATAAAGACGGAAATAAGATCGACATTGATGCCGCCAAAATGGACCTTCAGATTTCGAATGCAGCACCAAGGCTGAAAGCCTATGAAGCAGGAACAGACTGGCTGCCTACATGTCAGACATGGAGCATTGTATCAAGTTTTGTAGGTTATACCTATGATAATGATGAGCTTGAACTTTTAAGCTCCGGTAAGGTGGAATTGTCTGATAATATGGTGAATCCGAAGGTACTTTACCTGTCCGAGGCTGATTATATGGGGATTCAGCATATGAATGCTTCTTTTGAGGAAGGACTTAAAGGGACCATGACCTTTGTAGGGCTTGTTAATCCCGAGGAGGCTTACAATCGTATTGAGAAGCAGTATGCAGACGGAGATGTGAACGCTGAAATTCTGGTTACCTATAACAGCGGCAATATTATGACTACAAAATTACCGTCAACCAATTTTAAGGCGAAGTCTCTGGATCATACCAAGGATGCTGAGATCAAAGAAGCAACAGGATCCGATGGTAATGTCCTGGCAGCCTACGGCCTGGCTCTTTATGCTCCATCAGCTCAGGGTTTCGATACCAATTTTGGTGCAGTTGAAAGTGGGAAAAGTTTAACGGATTATTATGTCACACTTCCTTTTAATGATAAAAGTGTCAGTGCCTCTTCCGCCAAAGCTTACCTTATTCTTAAGGACTCTGAATCCGGAGAAGTTACATCAACTTATTTAAATATTGAAGCCGTAAAAGACGGTTATGGAAAAGTCACCATTGTCAAGGCAGGAGATAGTATAGCAAACACAACGTTGAATGCAGAGCTTTTTGGTCTCAGTGCCTCCGTTATGGATTCCAGCCAATTCTTTGATGCAAATAGTTACTCACGCTATACCGCTTACATCGCCGTTGTTAACGACACACTTCCGGAAATCAATAGTGGCCTTGTCTATAATGGCAAAGAACAGGTTGGATTGCCGGAGGGCAAAGCTTATACCCTGGAAGGGGAAACATGCGGAACAGATGCCGGTGATTATACAGCCATAGCGACATTGAAAGATGGCTTTACCTGGTCCGATGGTTACGCAGAAAAGAGCCGTGAAGTTAACTGGAGCATTGCACCGAAAACACTGACAGCTTCCTATACAAGTGAAGTGATCGAAAAGGGCGGCACTCCGACTTATACAGTCAGTGTAAGCGGATTTACAAGTGCAGACAGAAATAATCCACCGGAAGGATATGTGGCTCCTACTGTATCCGGTGGTAAGTTAAAGTATAAAGGAGCTTATACACTGACACCTAATGGTGGTGAAGCTACAAATAACTATGTCTTTGAATATGTATCCGGTGTTCTTTATGTCGGTTATGAAGTCGTTGAATATAAGTCTGGAAACACCTTCCGTCAGCCTTACGGAACAAAGTTTGTCAGTGAAGAGATCGTTCCGTCAAAGAAGGGAACTATTGTCTGGGAAAAGAAAGATGCTGATGGCAATTATCAATATTACCAGACGGGTGGAACCATTAAGGAGATAGGTGATTATAAGATCAATATCACCATGAAAAAAGGTTATGTCCTGAATGCCTATGATTATAAGACAGAATACAGCAATAATGTTTATAGTATTGAGCCCGCGAAACTGACTGTAACAATCGATGCACCGGACAGCGTCTACAGCGATGAAATTATTGATCCGTCAGACATTAGCTATACAGTCAGCGGTTTCGTCAATGGTGAAACGGAAGAAACGGCGGAAGGCTGGGTTGGCCTTCAAATGGACTGGATCCGCGGTGAAGCTGAGGGTGAAGAACCGGCCTATGCTTATTATCAACCATCGAATACTACATTTGCCGAATTAGTTGGTTACACCAATGGAAATTACTGCAATCAGAAAGCTCTTTCAAATAACTATACATTCTCGGACTACTATGCTTCAAAGTGGTGTAACATTTACGAACCTACTGAAGAAAAAGATGGAGAAAAGGTTCTGGTAGAAGATCGTATTGCCCGGGATGCAAAAGTGATCCAGGAAGCCGAAGAAGGTTCATCTATTACCATTAAGATGGCAGATGCTACAGTTATGCCGGATGAATATCTGGATGCTATGAAAGGCAAAAATATCACTATTACCTTTACCGGTGATAACTTTAATTTCACCATGAATCCGTCAAAAGAAAGAGAGTATGTTAATCTTGCCGGCGAGGGACGCTATGAAACGGCAACTGAAATTGCAAAATCAGCTTATCCTGATGGGGCTGAGACAGTTATCCTGGTGAAGGGCACTGACTTCCCGGATGCTCTTGCAGCCAATGCCTATGCAGGCGTCTTAAATGCACCGATTCTTCTTAATGGCTTAAATTCCCTTGACTCTAACGTAGAAGAACTTTTGACAAAGGATTGGAAGGGAAAAGTAAAGAAGGTTATCATTCTTGGTGATGGCATGAATAAATCCGTAGAAAAAGCCCTGGAAGAAAAATGCGGTGTGGAAGTGACGAAAATAGCGGGCAAAAACCGCTTCGAAACAGCACTGAAGATTGCCGAAGAAACTGTAAAAGTTAAGTCAACTGATACAGTTCTTGTGGCAACCGGTCTTAAAGCGGCTGATGCCACCTCAGCTTCATCCTGGAGCTATGCAAATGGTTATCCGATCCTTCTGGCAGACAGAACGGGCAATTTGAAACAGGAATCTGTTGATTTCATCAAAAATAATGGCATTGAGCATGTTATTCTCTTAGGAGATGAAAGCGTTGTTAGCGACTCCTGTGCCTGTGGTCTTGACTCTGTAAGATTAGGCGGAATAAATCGCTACGCAACATCAATTAAGATTGCTGAATATTTTGCATCCAATATAAATGGTTCTGTTACCGATCATGTAGCTATTGCTCATGGCGGGGATGATCATTATCCGGATGCTCTCGTTGGTGGTCAGCTGGCTGCCAAGTATAATGCAGCGGTTATCCTGACAAATGAAAAATATGAGGAACCTGTTGATTATATAGAAGAAAACGTGGCCGGTCTTGCTAGCGAACACAGCACATTCTATTTCTTAGGTTTTGCAGCCAAAGGAAAGAGTGGTGTTTATGATCAGATTGTGAAAGCTATTGAAAGCAAAGATCTTGTAACTGAATAAAAAGAAAGTCTTTAAACAAGAAACTGCCATATCGAAAGGTATGGCAGTTTTTTTCTATAAGGAGGTACGTCTTGTGAAAAAACACTCATCCGGGATGAATATATTTGCGTAAAGAAATATGCTGTGGGGTATTGAGGATTGAATTTTAAAATGTGAAAATTTCTTTAAATATTTGTGAAGATAAAAATGAATAAATAAAAAAATCCTTATTTTAAAGGAAAAATTGGAATTTATTCAAATAAATGATTAAATAAATGTGAAATCGAAAAAGTTGACGTTAATATTTTGTTGTGATACATTATGACAAGTGTCTTTTTGGGGAAAAAACACGAGAGTATAAATAATTAGAGATATAAAGAGAATGAATGATCAGAGAAAGAAAGTTACAAGAAGTCAAGTAAAAAAAGCAATCAGAAGCAAACAGCTTCATCGTCGTCTGGCTATCAGCCTTGGTGCCTTTTTTGTAGTCGTCATGGC
>CAVDGK010000079.1:0-7489 GCA_963607995.1 Oscillospiraceae bacterium
GGTCTTCTTCATCTTCAAAGAACTGAGCCGACCACATAAGGGTGGACATACCGATTACCAGAGAATCCACAAAAGAACAGACGCCTCTGACAATGGGAATCTTCTCTGACCCTTTAAAACCAATGACACTTTTATAATCCCGAACCTCAAGTTCTATTTCGTGATCCGGTTTGCGGACTGCGATAGCATACTTATCGCGGTTTCGCATCATAATGCCTTCCAGTACGGCCTGACCGCCGATACCACTTGAACGCTGCATATCTCTACTCCGTTTTCATTAATTTATACGATATCAGATCTAAAAGGCTGCATCTTTAACATGCCTTTTTGAACAGCATCACTTTTCCGAAATTGCCTGTCGCATTTTCCATCTTCAGCCGTTAATTTACAGTGTATCACCTTTCTATCCATGGCTGCAATTTTCTCATGATGCAACGAACGGGAACGATGCACTGCACCGTCCCCGTCTGATCATTTTTCTTAAAAAATATGCTTAGTTGTTGCTCATGTTGTACTTCTTGTTGAATGCTTCGATACGTCCACGAACCATGCTGCTCTTCTGCTTGCCTGTGTAGAACGGATGGCACTTGGAGCAGATTTCAACGTGAATATTTTCTTTTGTAGAACCTGTTGTGAATGTATTGCCGCAGTTGCAGGTAACTGTTGCTTCATAATACTGCGGATGGATTCCTTCTCTCATTTTGTTCACCTCTATTTAAAATTTCCTGGTTTCTATGCAGGATGATTAACAATGCAAACGTCATTCTATCATAGGAAATAAGGGAATGCAAGCAAATATTACAAAAGTGTTATGAAGGATTTTTCGAGAAAAGAAATCTTCCCCTCTCCATAATTTGTGATAAACTGGAGGCATGGTTTTGCTTAGTTGTTTTGTTTAGATTTAACATAATTCTATATTAACTATTTAGGAGGAACTTTAAAATGAAGATAGGTTTTGGCTGCGACCATACCGCAATTGAATTAAAGAAAGAACTGATGGAGCACATCAAGGAAAAATATGGCTATGAATGTGTTGACTTCGGTGCTACGGATCCCACAGCAAAAGTTGATTATCCGGTTCCTGGTCTTGCCGTTGCAGAGGCCATCGTTGCCGGCGAAGTTGATAAGGGTGTCCTGATCTGCGGTACAGGCATCGGCATTTCCCTGGCTGCCAACAAGGTACCGGGCATCCGTGCTGCTGTCTGCTCCGAACCGTATTCAGCCAAGCTGACTGTTCAGCATAATAATGCCAACATCATCGCCATGGGCGCCCGTGTCGTAGGCAATGAACTGGCCAAGATGATCGTGGATGCTTTCTTCGATGCTGAATTCGAAGGCGGACGCCATGAACGCCGTGTCAACCTGATCACAGATATCGAAAAGAAATACAGCAAATAAGGTAAGTCCGTAAAAAAGAAACCCCTGAAGATCTGCTTAAATCTTCAGGGGTTTCTTTTTTACGATGATCAAATGCAGGAAGTCCCGCATTCAATCATTTTTCAAATCATTATTTAAGAAAAGCTTTAACTTTTGCAGCGATGCCTTCGCCATCAAGACCAAATTTCTTGATCAGAACCGGAGCCGGACCTGATTCACCGAATCTGTCATTGACACCGATGCGCAGCATCTTGGTCGGAGCCTTTTCTGAAAGAACTTCGGCAACAGCGCCGCCAAGACCACCCATGATATTGTGCTCTTCAACAGTAACAACAGCACCTGTTTCCTTAGCAGAAGCAACTACCAGTTCCTCATCCAGCGGCTTAATGGTATGGATATTGATAACCTTGGCATCAATACCTTCTTTTGCAAGGATTTCAGCAGCCTGCATAGATTCATTAACTTCAAGACCGGTTGCGATGATGGTTACATCCTTGCCTTCGCGAAGGACAACGCCCTTGCCAAGTTCAAATTTGTAAGTTGCTTCATCATTGAATACCGGAACAGCCAGACGGCCAAGACGAACGTAAGCCGGACCATCGAAATCATAAAGGGCCTTGATCATGGCACGTGCTTCAACATCATCGCAGGGCTGAAGAACGGTCATACCCGGAATAGTTCTCATAAGAGCCAGATCTTCAAGACACTGATGAGTTGCACCATCTTCACCTACGGAAATACCGGCATGAGTTGCACAGATCTTAACCGGAAGGTGGGGATAACCAACGGAGTTACGGATCTGCTCGAAAGCACGGCCTGCAGCAAACATTGCGAATGTGCTGGCGAAAACCTTCATACCTGTGGTAGCAAGGCCGGCTGCAACGCCGATAAGGTTGGATTCCTGGATACCGCAGTCAATGAAACGATCCGGATAAGCTTTCTTGAAGACGCCTGTCTGAGTAGCTGCAGCAAGGTCGGCGTCCATTACGATAAAATCATCATGCTCGGCAGCAAGCTCTACCAGAGCCTGGCCATAGCTGGCTCTTGTTGCAATTTTCTTTACTTCTGACATAATGCTTCCTCTGCCTTTCTCAATTCTTCCAGTGCAATTGCTGTTTCTTCATCATTCGGAGCTTTTCCGTGCCAGCCAACCTGGTTTTCCATGAAGGAAACGCCCTTGCCCTTAACCGTCTTCATAACGATGCAGGTAGGAGCACCCTTTGTGGCCTTTGCTTCCTTGAATGCAGCATCCAGCTGATCGAAATCATTTCCATCTGCAACATTTACTACATGGAAATTAAATGCTTCGAATTTCTTGTCGATAGGATAAGGCGGGTTAACATCAGTGATGGGTCCATCAATCTGAAGATTGTTATTGTCAACAATGACAACCAGATTATCAAGACCTTTATTTCCTGCCAGCATAGCAGCTTCCCAAACCTGACCTTCTTCGATTTCGCCATCGCCCAGGAGGCAGTATGTACGATAATCCTTGCCGCGAAGTTTAGCTGATAAAGCCATACCAACAGCAGCAGAAATGCCCTGACCAAGAGAACCTGAGGACATATCAACGCCCGGTGTGTCCTGCATACAGGGATGTCCCTGAAGACGGGAATCTACGTGACGCAGTGTCAGCAGTTCTTCTACCGGGAAGTAGCCTTTGTTTGCCAGTGTTGAATACAGCACCGGTGCAGCATGTCCCTTTGAAAGAACGAAGCGGTCACGATCCGGATTCTGAGGATTGGCCGGATCAATGTTCTGCATTTCTTCGAAATACAGGTAGACCATGCAGTCAGCGGCTGAAAGTGAGCCGCCCGGATGTCCGGCTTTGGCGGAATGAAGTGACTCGATGATGCCTCTACGAACATCAACAGCCTTTTTTTGCAGTTCCAGTTTGTTCATATTTCTTCCTTTCTCACAAGTCATACGACTTAGTTGAATAAGATGATGGAAAACATTTCTGTCTTCCGGATTCCTGCGGCACTTATTGAGCCGCACGCGGAATAAACTCTAAACCTGTGCTAAAAACCACACATAAAAACTATACCAAAACGGAGAACGCACTTCAACACTTGAAATAATTGTTTTTAAACCTATATAGAATTTTTCCATTTCCTCGCAGGCTTTAATCTGGCCGAAAAAACATTCTTCCATTATTTAAGCAATGTCATCAATTAAGCAGCCTTATCTGGTTATACAAATCATGTCTATTTTGATTATTTCTATATGTTCAGCAGATGCTTATGATGTTGACATCAAAAAAAGCAATCCGCTATCCCACAGCGGTGAAATGGAGAATTTAATATGAAGCAGAAAGCTATGACGATCTTATACCGTGTTCACAATAATCTTTATGTCAATCTCACCAACCGTTGTCCCTGTGCCTGCACCTTCTGTCTGCGTCAGAATATGGACACCGTCTCTCATGAAGATACCCGTTCCCTTTGGCTTGAGCATGAGCCTTCCTTTGAGGAAATCGTTGAGGATTTCAAAAATTATGATATGTCCGAATTTAACGAAGTTGTGTTCTGTGGCTATGGTGAACCGACAGAAAGACTGGACATGCTTCTTAAAGTTGCTTCCTACGTGAAAGAAAATTTTGGAAATAAGATTCGTGTTAACACAAATGGTATGGCCGACCTGATCTGGGAGAGAGATACCACTCCGGAATTCAAAGGCCTTGTGGATACCATTTCCATCAGTCTGAATACACCTAATCCTGAAAGATATCATGAAATCGTCCGCTGCAAGTTCGGCATGAAATCCTTTGATGCCATGCTGACTTTCGCAAAGAATGTCCGCCAGTACGTGTCTAACGTGGTTCTTTCCACTGTGGACACAACCCTGACAAAGGAAGAAGAAGCCCAGTGCCGCAAGATCTGTGAAAATTTAGGTGTTACCTATCGTATCCGTCCCTGGGAGGATTGATTTTCGCGTTCTGATAAATGCCTTAAGAAATAAGCATTCTAAAAAGGCATTTTCATTCAAGATGACCAATATCTCCTGTAAAATCTATGGGTTTTCTCCTTAAATTTATGAAATATTAAATGCAGAGGAGGTGCATTATTATGAAAGTTAAAAATATGTGCTACGGAGCTGTCTGCGCCGCCGTTGTCTTCATCGTTACCCGCTTTATTCAAATACCGATTCCTTTGGGTTATTTTAATATCGGAAACTGTGTTATCTTTCTGTTCTGCCTTGTTATGCCTAAAAAGGCCGGAATCTTTGCCGGCAGTGCAGGATCCGCTTTGGCCGATCTTACTTCTTACCCGGTATACACTCTGCCCACATTGCTTATTAAATTTCTGATGCCCCTGCTTTTCTATGTTCTTGTGGCACACTGGTCTCATAAGAAATTTTCCGCGGTCATGGCTGCTGCCATTGCCGCCCTTATTCCCCTGGCAGGTTATACCATTACCGGCATGATCATCTATGGCAGTTTCTATACCGGTCTTGCCCAGCTGCCGGGACTTCTTCTTGAGTATGCAGCTAACCTCATTATCTTTGCTCTGGCTTATGCACCGGTTAGAAAAGCGGCTCATTCCCTGGTTAAAGTTTCTTGAAAGAATCCATCCTGCATGTTAAACTCAAATAGTCATTTAAAAATGATAGCGGCTGTCGCATTATAAGCAGCCGCTTCTTTGTTTAAAAATTACATAAATATACAATTCAAAGCAGTCCAGGTATCACCAGAGCAAAGCTTTCCTTAGCTCCGGCATCATTTAATACAGGATACAGACATGAAAAATTTACTTGAAAATCTCTCCCATATGACATTACTTCCCAGAGTAATCGCCATTACCATTACACTGGTCGCCATGATTTTTCTCCTCGTTTTAATTCGGAGAGTCAGCAAAAATCTTCGTAAGCAGACCAATACCAAAGAAAAGCTCACCATGATACGTGTTGTGGCCGGGATCTGCCGAGCCCTGGTTTTCGTTCTTACAGCTGTGATCATTCTCCAGGTATGCGGCGTAAACGTCTCCAGTACCGTGGCCGGTCTTGGAATTGCCAGTGCGGTAGTTGGTGTTGCCCTTCAGGATTACATAAAAAATATCATCAGTGGTCTCACCATTTTATCAGATCGCTTCTATATGGTAGGAGATGTTATCCGCTTTAATGGTCTGGAAGGTGAAGTTATTAACTTTAATGTCAGAACCACCAAAATCGAACTTTTGGATGATCACTCCATTTTAAATATTAATAACCGACTCTTTGATCAGGTAACAACCGTTAGCAAACTAATCAATCTGTCAGCCCCCATTCCTTATGGTACGGACTCTGCTTTGGCAGATAAGGCAGTTTATAGTGCTATCGAAAGAATCAAAACGATTGAAGGCGTAGAGAGTTGCCGCTATGAAGGCATTGCCGCTCTAAAGGATTCCTATTTGGATTATCGCATTTACGTCTTCTGCGATCCCAGAATCCGTATTCATGTTCAGCATATCGCTTATAAATATATCTACGAGGAAATGAGCAAACAAAACATTGCTGTACCTTATCCAACCTATACCATCACCTTCAACGAAAAAGATAAGGCCTTGAAACAGAATCCTTCGTAAAAAAGATGCCGCATTATTAGTGCGGCATCTTTTTTTTGTTACTTATGATAGGGTTCACCGCGGTTTATTTTAAATCCGCGGTAGATTTGTTCCAGGAGAACTACCCTGGCCAGATTGTGAGGCAGGGTAATAGGTCCAAAACTCAAAAGATGATCTGCTCTTTTATAAACAGCTTCGGAAACTCCGTCTGACCCTCCGATAATAAAAGTCAGGTGACTGACACCTCCAATAGTCTGATTCTTCATATAAGCTGCCAGATCTTCACTGCTGCTCTCTTTTCCCTTAATAGCCAAAAGGATAACATGGCTTCTTTCAGGAATCGCCTTCAAAATAGCTTCTCCTTCTTTGTTTCTCGAAGCATCCACACCGCCGGCTTTATCCGGGTCAATATCCTGGATTTCTTTTATCTGAACTTTGGCATAACCGCCGAGTCTTTTCAGGTATTCATCGCAAGCCTGCTGCCAGAATTTTTCTTTCAGCTTGCCAACAGCTATCACTGTAATATTCAACGCATCATCTCCGTTTTTATTTATGTAAACCTCACTGTATTTTATGTTAATCAGTTTCTTTCAGAGAGCATCAAGGTCAACTATACTCCAAAATCTTATTTTCCGCCTGCCAGCCGTAATTTGCAAGAAGCAGCTCTCACATCTCTTAATGGATATCAAATATCTTTTAGAGCTTTTATCTCTTCCTCTGTCAGACTCCTGTACTCTCCGGGTTTAAGATTTTCATCCAGTTTAAGCGGTCCCATAGAAAGTCGTTTAAGATAAAGAACTTCCCGTCCCACCATTTTAAACATACGTTTAATCTGGTGATACTTGCCTTCCTGAATCGTAATGACAGCAGAATTATGTAAATCAGGTTTAAGCACAGCCGGCAGGGCTTTGAAAGGTTCTTCGTCATTGATTTCCAGCCCTTCTTTGAACTGATCAATCATTTCATCCGTCACTTCACCATCCAGCTTAGCATAATAGGTTTTATCCACATGATGCTTCGGAGACAGAATGCGATGGGCCAGTTCTCCGTCATTGGTCAAAAGAAGAAGCCCCTCCGTATCTTTATCAAGCCGTCCTACAGGAAAAAGATCCCGCCGGATCTGATCTGTTATAAGATCAATGACTGTCTCCTGTTTCGGATCATTGGTAGCAGAAATAACACCATCCGGCTTATTAAGCATGATGTAAACCATAGTCTGATAATGAATTTCTTCACCATTTAAAACAACGCATGAATTCTCTGTCACAGAAGTTCCCGGATCCCGGGCAGTTTTTTCATCCACCAAAACGCAGCCCTTCCGGATCATTTTTTTAAGGTCTGACCGGGTGCCGCATCCCATATCTGCCAAGAATTTATCTAATCGCATTGATCTTCTCTCCTGCTCTTTTCTCATTTTATAGCCAAAACTCACTTGCAAGTCTTTCGCACCGGATTCCATCCTGTGTCAGCAAACCTATGCAAATCCGAATCCTTGCGCATCCTCGCGGAGCGTTTTATCGTATAGGGACAAAGTTTCCTATACGATAATTAAAAGGCCACCGCCTAAGCGG
>CAVDGK010000080.1:0-7471 GCA_963607995.1 Oscillospiraceae bacterium
ACGCAAGCCTCGCAATCGTTGTCGTGAATCTGCACCTCTGCTCTCGCCTGTTTCGATACACAGAGCAAGGCCTATGCACCCCTGGTAAGGCAGACCCTCGAGGAGGCCGGTACTTAGTGAACCGGAGCACTTGTGCGAACGGTGAACTTAGTTCCGCTGCTCGACGAGCGGAGCGGGAGCGTGTCTTGCCGTGCAGGAGTGCTAGGGCCAGCTCGTGCATATTAAAAACCTATAGCTTTTTAGCATTAAAACCGTGTCATCCATGAAAACTCTTCTTGATCTTTTTTATGCCATTTTCAAGAAATCCATACACAGAATCACCATTTTCATCTGCAAGTATCTCAAGAAGCGTATTTTCCTCATCTAAAGCTCCGCTTCCATGTTCAACCCTGTAAGCTCCGGCATCGCTTCCCACCGCCATCTGCACACCAGCCTTATAACATTTTCGTATAATTTCCGACTGGATTTCCAAAGTCTTCCGCACCGATTTCTCCGCAAACCGCTGATCTCCCAAAAGATTTCTCGTTGTCACAATGGTGGGCACATAAACCGTATCCGATTTTCCAAGTGCCTCAATGGCTTCATTCGGCATAAAGTAACCATGCTCAACAGAATCACACCCCCATTTAGCCGCTGCCAGAACTGCCTCACCATTGGCATGGGCCATGACAGCCATCCCCTCTTCATGGGCAATGCCGATCATGGCAGCTATTTCATCTGCCTCAAGAGGCTCCTCTGTCAAAGCCGCTCTGTCAAAATCCACGATACCGCTGATCATAATCTTAATAAAATCCGCCCCTTCATCCTGGGCCTCATGTACCAGCCCCCGATATTCCTCCCAGTTTTCAAACGCCCGCCCTACAATGCGGCCATAATGTCCTTTTTTGTGAATGGCAAAGATTGGTGTTCTGTAATCAAGACCATATTCCGGTGCCAGGTATTTTGCCATCTTTGATGCTCCATAGTGATCGCCACCATCCCGCAGAAATGTAATGCCTGCCTTCCGGTATGTTTCAAGATTATGGCGGACTACTTCTTCCACCCGCCCTTCTTCCATGTTACGAACAGCCTGGCGGTAATCCACTCCATTCATGAAAATATGTATATGACAATCTTCCGACATAATTTCTCCTTTATTCGACAAATTTTAGCACTATGTCTCTTCCTATCTCAATCCTGGCGGATAGTTCCGGCCCGAATCTTTTTCACTTACCGGCCCGATATCCTCTTCCTATACTCAGTCGGCGTCATGTCGTAGGTCTTTTTAAAACTCCGGCAGAAATGATCCACATTGTTGAATCCCGTTTCCATCGATATGGAGGTAATCTTCTCTTCCGTATTTGCCAAAAGAAGAGAAGCTCGTCTGAGACGATAACTGATGAGATAATTAACAGGCGATGTCTGCAGATTTTCCTGAAAAAGCTGACGGGCTGTACTTTTGCTGACATGAGCTTCATTTGCGATATCTTGAAGGGTTATATTTTCAGGGTAATGATCATGAACATATTGCATCATAAGCTGCACCCGGATCTTTGATGTCAGAGACACCGCATTTTCCGGCTGATCAAATTTCATGTTTTCCAAAAGAAGAAGCCAGAATTGCTGAATACAGAGTAAAATAGCCATTTCACGGTTCTTTTCCGTTTCCTGCAGGGCTATGATTTTCTTCATTATAGAAAGAAATTCCTTCTGCCAGGGAACATTCTCCCGAAAGATCACATATTCGCAAGATGATGAAAGCACCGGTGCAACATATTTTTCGTAGATCAGGCTGTCTTTAGGCGCAATCAGATCCGGCTGAATCAGGAAATTGGGAATAACAGCCTCCTGCCTGGTGCGAATTCTGTGCAAAGCTTTGGAATTCACCATGATGCCATCTCCTGCATCGAGTTTCAAGTGAGCCTCTCCCACATCAAAAGACACCTGACCGCTTTCAATATAAACAAATTCCAATTCATTGTGCCAATGCCAGTCAATGCACTTAAAATCAAAAAGCCCTACATTTTCATAATAATAATGAAATGGAAAGCTCTCATTATTGCGGAAAATAGTTTCCATCAAATTATCATCCGTCAATATATTGGTAAACTGGTTTTCAAATGCCATGATTTGCCTTCTCCGCAGATTTTCTTTATTGCGATATATTACAATAGAACAGTCATTAAGCACAAGGAAATGCACCAAATTATAATATATAATACAAATCGCTTTGTAATTTGATTGAATATAACATAATGTGGAAAGCTAAAGTCAAACCAGTTCGCGAAAACAAACTCTCATTCGTATTTTCAAGCGTTTGACCCATGCTGCCAATCATTAACTAAAAGGAGTTTTCTTTATGAATGATCGAAAATACAACAAAACCATCTGGGCCTGTTTCATCGGCTATATCGTCCAGGCCATTGTCAATAATTTTGTTCCCCTTCTTTTTCTGACTTTTCAGAGTACCTACGATATTTCCCTGCAGAAGATCACTCTGCTCATTACCTTTAATTTCGGCATCCAGCTTCTGGTGGATCTGACCTCGGTCTTTTTCGTCGACCGGATTGGCTATAAAGTCTCCATGATCATTGCTCACGGTCTGTCTGCTGCCGGCCTTATTCTCCTGACCATCCTGCCGGATCAATTAAGTGATCCTTTCGTTGGCCTTCTTATTTCCGTTATGATTTACGCCATCGGCGGCGGTCTCCTGGAAGTTCTGGTCAGTCCGGTGGTGGAGTCCTGCCCCACTAAAAATAAAGAAAAAGCCATGAGTCTCCTGCATTCATTTTACTGCTGGGGCCACGTGGCTGTGGTTTTGCTTTCAACCCTGTTCTTCAAGATGGCAGGTATTGAAAATTGGAAATACATGGCTCTCATCTGGGCCCTCATTCCTATTTTTAATGGCATTTTCTTTATGACCGTTCCCTTTGCGCCCCTTGTTGAGGAAGGTGAAACCGGTCTTTCCATGGGGCAGCTTTTCAAAAAGAAAATATTCTGGGTGCTGATGCTGATGATGCTTTGCGCCGGAGCCAGTGAACAGGCTGTCAGCCAGTGGGCTTCGACCCTTGCCGAAAAGAATTTCGGCATTGAAAAGACCATTGGTGATCTGGTTGGTCCTCTCTTTTTCGCCCTTCTTATGGGATGCTCCCGTGCCTTCTATGGAAAATTCGGTGAAAAGATCAATCTGGAAAAATTCATGAAATGCAGCGTCATTCTTTGCATTATTTCTTACCTGATGATTGCCCTGGTGCCTGTTCCGGCCCTTGGCATTCTTGGCTGCGGACTTTGCGGTCTCTCCGTCGGTATCTTATGGCCTGGAACTTTCAGCATATCTTCAGCCTCCATCAAAAATGGCGGTACAGCCCTTTTTGCCATGCTGGCTCTGGCCGGGGATGTAGGGTGCTCCGGTGGTCCTACTTTCGTGGGCATGATTTCCGGCATTCTTGGTGATAACCTTCGAATGGGCATCCTGGTGGGACTAATCTTCCCCATTTTCATGTTCATCAGCATCCTGCTGATCCGGAAGTTGCGGGAGAAGAGCTGATTTTGTGTAAACTACAAAAACCAGGCTTTTAGATTTTTTCAAGCTGTCGCGGCTAGCCGCAGCGTCGCGACGCAAGCCTCGCAATCGTTGTCGTGAATCTGCACCTCTGCTCTCGCCTGTTTCGATACACAGAGCAAGGCCTATGCACCCCTGGTAAGGCAGACCCTCGAGGAGGCCGGTACTTAGTGAACCGGAGCACTTGTGCGAACGGTGAACTTAGTTCCGCTGCTCGACGAGCGGAGCGGGAGCGTGTCTTGCCGTGCAGGAGTGCTATGGCCAGCTCGTACATATTAAATACCTACACAAGCATGATCAAGGCTTGCACAAAGAAAAGCCGGGGAACATCACCCCGCCAAGTATGATTTCCCCGGTCAAAATTTCATAGTCAAAACTTCATTATTAAACGGGCTACCTGATTTCTTTACACCAAGTAGCCCGTTTAATGAATTTCCTGAAGTTTCACTTAATAACCTCTCTTTCTATTATTTAGCTGTTTGACTAAGCCATTGGACCGTTCCTCCATCTGATGTTAAAGTTACATGAGATCTTTAGGTACTACGCTGATCAAGCCATTGGTCCTTTCCTCCAAGCTTCTCTTAAAAGTTAATTGGCTTTTATCTTTAAGAACCTTTGTTTGTGAAACTTGTTTCGGTTCGTTTGTTGAGATTATAATATCTCACACTTTCATGTATGTCAACCTTTATTTTGTAAATTTATTATTTTATTTTAAGTTGTCTGAATTTTCAGAACAATAGAGCAATTTTAGCAGACGAATCAGTCATGCTTTTTTTGCTTTATTTTTCGTGCGTCAAATAGTTGAAGTTCTGTTTTGGCAAAAACTGCAGCAATACATTTATACATATTACTGCAGCTTTCATTATTTTTCTTCAATATCTGCTATAATCAAGTTAAGTATTCATCTCCACACACTATTTCCTTCAATGGATTTTCTATAAAGGCATGCCCATCATGATTAAAAAGCATCGTCCCTTCCTATGTATCATAATTCTGATCTGTTTCATTTTTTCGTCTGTTACCACCGTTCGGGCTGATTCAGATCCGGCTGATTCCGGTTCTATAGCAAATGAGTCAACCGCCGGTGATGACCTGAATTCAAAATCTGAAAATTCAGAATCCAGCGCTATTTCTTCCGTTGAGATGCCTTCTGTTTCCGATTCATCTGAAAATAGCGAAGACCTCTCCCAGACCAATGAATCCTCTTCTCAAACTCCAACAGATAATGAGTCGAACTCGGAAGTCCCATTCTCCGATAATGACTCATCTTCGGAAATTGAGGGAGATTTTGATCCTGAGTCAGGAAGCGAAGAAATCTCTGACGAATTTTCTTTATCAGATTCTTCATCAACAGCAGATAATTCTGCCAGCTCAAACTATACACCGACCACAACAGAAATCCCCGTTGAAACATCTCAAACTTCCTCAACAAAAGCCAAGATGTTATCCGGTGATAATCGCTACGAAACAGCCTCTTTTATCGCCCGGGAAGCCTATCCCAATGGATGTCAACTTGTTTTCGTGGTGAAAGGCACTGATTTTCCGGATGCCCTGGCAGTCAGTGGCCTGGCCGGAGCCATGAACTGTCCCATTCTCCTTGCAAGAATCGACAGTGTCCCTTCTGCCACAAAGGAACTTCTCGAAGAATGGAATCATCCCGATGTAATCATCATCGGAGATGGGTTTACCAGTCAATGCAAAAATGAGCTTGGAAATGTCATAACTGAAATCAAAGGTGACGATCGTTACAAAACCTCTGAAGCCATCTGTCAGTATGGTTTGGATAATGGTTATTTCGATTACGACGAAGTCATTATTGCTTCAGCTGTAGTGCCGGCGGATGCCCTTTCCATGTCTTCCTGGAGTTATCATTATCACATACCACTCCTGCTTTCAACGCGTGAGGGGAGCCTCAAAGATTCAACTAAACACTATGCCGGTCTCTTTCACACAGCCTATATGGCTGGTGCTGAAGTTCGTGTCAGGGAGTCTGATGTTCGGGATGCCGGTGTTGAAAATCCCATTCGCCTTGCCGGAGGGGATCGTTATGCAACATCGGCCATCATCGCTGATTATTTCCTAAACTCTTATCCCCAGCGAACTGAAAATGCTGACAGAACATGCTATGCCAATGGGCAGGACGCCCATTTTCCGGATGCCCTGGTCGGCGGCATGCTGGCCGGTCAGACAGGTGCGCCCATGATACTGGTTTCCTCAGATGCATCTGACCAGACCTATTCATTTTCAGCTAAAACAATTCGACCATCTGATCCTGATACTATCTATCTGCTCGGTGCCGTCAAACTGGACAACAGTCAGTATCTTATCAAGAATTCCCTGGGAATACGTTATATTCTGATCACAGAATATGCAGATAAAACAGGCAGTCAGGGCATGTTTTATACCATCAAAATTTCATCCGGCGGTTTCATTGTCATCGATGGAGGAAATCCCCGAAACGAATCCTACGTCAGACAGATTCTTTCTGATAATGGAAATCATGTTGATCTCTGGATTCTGACTCATCCTCACCCGGATCATGTTGGAGCTTTCAATCGCATTTACAAAAATCCAAATTCCATATCCATCAGCAACATTTATACAATTGATATGGATTATGACAGCTATAAAGCTTCCGCCAAATCATGGGATGGTTTTTCTGAATTTGAACTTTTCAGACAGCAGACGCAAGGTGATAGCCGGCTGCATTACGTTCATACCGGTGATCAGATTTTGCTGAATGGTCTTACCTTCAAAGTTTTCAATGCTTACGACATTTCCGTAACGAATAAACTTTCAACCGATTTACCTAATGACGGATCCATGATGTTTAAAGTCACCAATCAGAATGAAAGCATGCTGTTTTGTGCTGATGTCGGCACAAAAATGAGCGACGAAATCATAAGTCACTATGGGCAGGAGCTTGCCTCCGATTATATCCAGATGGGCCATCACGGAAATGGGGGTTTGTCCGAGGCATTCTATCGAAAGGTAAATCCGAAAGTTGCTCTCTTCGATGCTCCGGAATGGCTCATGAATCCGGGAAGCAGTTCCAAATATACCACGCCTCAAAATGCTGCTCTTATGAAATCTCTGGGTGCTGAAGTATACTATTATGCTACAACACCAAATGTTATCGAGCTGGGGTAAAGCAAGGATATTTGCGATCCACTCCGTTCCTATGTCAAGGAGCTTCGCAACCCGCTCCTTATTCATCTCAATACAATAAAATTTTCGTTTCGCACCAAACAAGCACTGGTTCTCCACCCGGCACCTGCTTCAAGAGCCAACCTATCCCCCAAAGGCAATAGGTTGGCTCTTGAAATTTTATCAGCTCATGAAATTTTATGAATCCATTTATAGCTTCTGAATCTTATGAAAATAGGCAGACATTTAAAGATCTGGTCTGACTGGACAATGATGACGATCCATTCCGCCGGAAGATTCCAGACAAAAACAGCCAGAAATGACAGCGGAATAACGATGACCCAGACGGAAATAATATTGAGATACATATGAAATTTCACATCACCGCCGCCCTCCAGAATGCCGGTAGACACAGGCATCTGATAAGACATGGTTACCATAATGAGACTCATGATGATAATGAAATGATCGGCATAAATCTTTGCCTGTTCCGTCAGATTGTAATAAGACAAAAGTTGTCCCCGGAACATAAAAAGGAGAAATCCAAGAAGACAGCCCACACAAAGATCAATGACAGAGAGAGTCCTGGCTTCCGCCTTAACCTTCTCTTCATTTCCCTCACCAATGGATTTTCCGATCATAACCGCTGATGAGGATGCAATGGCTACCACGGTAACCTTGAGGTACTGGAAAAATGTAGTGGCAACAGAGTTTGCCGCGATGGCATCGGCGGACAAATAGCCTAAAAGTGCCGTTTGCACCGGGGTGGAAATGGACCAGGCC
>CAVDGK010000081.1:0-7471 GCA_963607995.1 Oscillospiraceae bacterium
AATGTGATCATTCAGTATGGTGCCGGTACACAGAAAAAGATGGCAGACTTTTCCGATACAGCTCTTGAAAGCGTTAAGACACGTGATCTTGGAGAAGTGGGAAATATGCTGACCGGAGTTATCAATGATCTTAAGGAAGTCAGCCCGGATGCCGAAGAAAGCGGCGGGTTCTTCCATCAGCTTTTTAAAAAGCCGGAAAAGAAGATGACCGAGCTGAAAGCTAAATATGACAGTGCTTCCGCTAATGTGGAAAAAGTTTCCAAAGCCCTTCAGGAGCATCAGGTTGCTTTGCAGAAAGACATTGCCGTTATGGATAAGATGTATGCCACCAACCTGACTTATTATAAAGAACTGACTATGTACATTCTGGCAGGCAAAAAAAAGCTGGAAGAGACTGTAAATGTAGATTTGCCGGCTGCCAAGGAGAAGGCTGAAAAATCCGGTCTTGCCGAAGATGCTCAGGCAGCAAGAGATCTGGAAGAGCAGATCAACCGTTTTGAAAAGAAACTTTATGATCTTCAGCTGACCCGTATGGTTTCCATTCAGACAGCACCCCAGATCCGCATGATTCAGAGTAATGATACGGCTATGGTTGAAAAGATTCAGTCTACCATCGTTAATACCATTCCTCTTTGGAAGAATCAGATGGTTCTGGCTATGGGCATCGAAGATTCCACCCGTGCAGCCAAGGCTCAGGCTGAGGTAACGGATATGACCAATAAGCTTCTTCAGTCCAATGCTGACAAATTGAAACAGGCAACCATTGAAACGGCTCAGGCTTCTGAGCGGGGCATCGTGGATATGGAGACCTTAAAACATACCAATGAAACCCTGATTTCCACACTGGACGAAGTGGCCCGTATTCAGAATGAAGGTCGTGAAAAGAGAGCCCAGGCCGAGGCTGAACTGCAGGGTATGGAAGATCAGCTGAGAGAAAAGCTTCTTCACATGCAGCAGTCAAAATCATAAGGCAAGAGGTTTAGAGACCTTTAAAAAGCTTGTCCTATGAAGTGCAGAGCAAAATCAAGAGGACAGGATTTAAATCAATGTTGCTTTTTCCGAGGTTGACAGGTTCAAAAGCGAATAATAGAATTGAGTGATGGCAAAGCCTCACCTTAGGGGAGAGGCTTTTAAATATGTTTATGAGGTGACACACGGATGAGAAAAGAGTTGGCAAAAACTTACGATCCAAAGGGAATTGAGGATCGTTTATATCAAAAATGGATGGACGGCAATTATTTCAGTGCAAAGGTTAATCCGGACAAGAAACCTTTCACTATCGTTATGCCGCCGCCAAATATTACCGGACAGCTTCATATGGGTCATGCCCTGGATAATACTCTTCAGGACATCCTGATCCGTTGGAAAAGAATGGAAGGTTATGAAGCACTCTGGCAGCCCGGTACAGACCATGCCGCTATTGCTACAGAAGTTAAAGTAATTAAGCATCTGAAAGAGCAGGGCATTGATAAAGATGAAATCGGCCGTGAAAAATTCCTGGAGCATTGCTGGGAATGGAGAAAAGAATACGGCGGCCGTATCGTCAACCAGCTCCACAAGATCGGTTCTTCTGCTGACTGGAGCCGTGAACGTTTTACCATGGATGAAGGCTGCAGCAAGGCTGTTCAGGAAGTTTTCATCCGTCTTTATGATAAAGGTTATATTTATAAGGGTTCCAAGATCATTAACTGGTGCCCGGTATGTCAGACCACAATTTCAGATGCTGAAGTTGAGCACGAAGACCAGAATGGCAATTTCTGGCACATCAACTATCCGGTAGTTGGTGAAGAAGGTCGTTTCGTGGAAATCGCCACAACCCGTCCGGAAACCCTTTTGGGTGATACAGCTGTGGCTGTTAATCCGGAGGATGAACGCTATAAAGATATAGTCGGCAAGATGCTGAAGCTTCCTTTGACGGATCGTGTTATTCCGGTTATTGCTGATGAATATGTTGATAAGGAATTTGGTACAGGCTGCGTAAAGATCACACCGGCCCATGACCCAAATGACTTTGAAGTTGGCAAGAGACACAACCTTGAAGAAATCTGCATCATGAATGATGATGCTACCATGAATGATCTGTGCGGCAAATATGCAGGCATGGATCGTTATGAAGCCCGCAAGGCTATGGTGAAAGATCTGGATGATCTTGGTCTTTTAGTCAAGGTGGTTCCCCATACGCATGCTGTAGGTACCCATGACCGCTGCGGTACAACGGTTGAACCTATGATCAAGCAGCAGTGGTTCGTTAAGATGGAAGAAATGGCCAAGGGTGCCATCGATGCTTTGAAAAATGGCGATCTGACCTTCGTGCCGGAACGTTTTGACAAGATTTACATGAACTGGCTCAATAATATCCACGACTGGTGTATTTCAAGACAGCTGTGGTGGGGCCACCGCATTCCGGCTTATGACTGCCATGCCTGCGGAAAGACGTCGGTTTCCCGAGATGCTTTGAAGATCTGCCCCCATTGCGGCAGTGATAATATCACGCAGGATCCGGATACCCTGGATACCTGGTTTAGTTCGGCTCTGTGGCCATTCTCCACGCTGGGTTGGCCGGACAAGACGCCGGAGCTGGATTATTTCTATCCTACGGATGTGCTGGTAACAGGCTATGATATTATTTTCTTCTGGGTTATCCGTATGGTCTTCTCTGGTATTGAGCAGACCGGCAAATGCCCCTTCCACCATGTGCTGATCCATGGTCTGGTCCGTGATTCCCAGGGACGTAAGATGAGTAAATCTCTTGGAAATGGTATCGATCCGCTGGAAGTTATTGATAAATATGGCGCTGATGCCTTAAGACTGACACTGGTAACCGGTAATGCTCCGGGCAACGATATGCGTTTCTACTGGGAGCAGGTGGAAGCAAGCCGTAACTTTGCCAATAAGATTTGGAACGCTTCCCGTTTCATTATGATGAATTATCCGGAAGGCGATCTGGTGAAGCCGTCTGATGAGGCTTTCCAGCCTGCTGACCGCTGGATCCTTTCCCGTATCAACCGGGTTACAAAGGATGTAACGGAAAACATGGATCATTATGATCTGGGTGTTGCTGTTCAGAAGATTCATGACTTCTTGTGGGATGAATTCTGTGACTGGTATATCGAGATCGTTAAGCCCCGCCTTTCAGCATCTGGCGAGGATAAAGCATCAGCTGATGCAGCAGTCTGGACATTGACGGAAGTTCTCAGCCAGGCCCTGAAGCTTTTGCATCCTTATATGCCTTTTATTACAGAGGAAATTTACTGTACACTGCATCCGGAAGCTGACACCATCATGACGGCACAGTGGCCGGTCTATACCGAGGAGAGAAATTTCCCGGAGGATGAGAGTCTGGTGGCTCAGTATATTGAGGTGATCAAAGGTATCCGTAATATGAGAATGAGCATGAACGTGCCGGCCTCAACAAAAGCGGATCTCATCATCGTAGGCAGCTCCGATAAGGCTGTTGGTGACTTTGAAGTCATTGTTAAGACCTTTACATCCATGAACCGCATGGCCTTTGCCAAGTCCATTAAGGTTCAGGCAGACAAAACAGGTGTTGCTTCTGATGCCGTTTCTGTCGTTACCTCTACTGCAACGGTTTATATTCCGTTGGATGAACTGGTAGATAAGGAAAAAGAAATCGCCCGTCTTGAAGCTGAAAGCAAGAAGATGGATGGCGAAATTAAGAGATGCGAAGGCATGCTGAACAATCCGAACTTTGTCAACAAGGCACCTGAAGCCAAGGTTAATGCCGAACGTGAAAAACTTGCAAAATATAAAGCAATGAAAGAAAAATTGGAAGAACAGCTGCATGTCTACCGCGTATAAAGAGGCCTGTGAGCAGATTGATGCTCTGGCCGTATTTCCTAAAAAAAATTCATTGGATCACACACGGGAATGCCTTCGGCGACTGGGGTCGCCGGAAAAGGCATTCCGTTGTGTCCATGTTGCAGGCACAAATGGAAAGGGTTCGGTTTGTGCCTTTTTAACATCTGTTTTTGAAAAGGCCGGAAAAAGGTGCGGCCTTTTTATTTCTCCTCACCTGGTTTCCATGACCGAAAGAATACAGGTGGATGGATGTGAGATTTCTGAATGGGTCTTTTCACAGTCCTTTGATAAGGTGAAGAAAATGACCGAAAGCCTGGAGGCTGACGGAATCGATACCCCCAGCTATTTTGAATTTCTCTTTTTAATGGCTATGACCACTTTTGCCGCATCCGGTGTGGACATTGCCGTATTGGAAACGGGACTTGGTGGACGACTGGACGCTACAAATTCCATTCTGAATCCCTATCTTTCGGTTATTACCAATATTGCCCTGGATCATACAAAATTCCTGGGAAATACCATTCCGGAGGTGGCTTCCGAGAAGGCCGGCATTATCAAAAGAGGAATTCCTGTGGTCTTTGATGCCCGGAACCGGGAGGCTGAGCAGGTAATTCGCCAGAAGGCAGAAGAGGAACTTAGCGTCTGCACCGGCGTTTATGAGGAGGATTTCAGGATCCTTCAGATTGACAAAAATGGTCTGGAACTGGTAACCCGGGACTTGGGTGAGAGAGTGCTTGAAATTCCATTTCCGGCTCCATATGAAGCTGTCAATGCCGCAGTAGCTGTTAAGGCTTTTATGATGCTGCGGAAAACCTATCCGGCCGAATTTGAGGATATAACGGATACAGTGATCGAGACCGGTCTTCGCAAGGTTAAATGGGAAGGCCGTATGGAGAAAGTAGCGGAAGGCATTTATTTTGACGGAGCACATAATCCGGATGGCATGAAGGCATTCCTTGAGGCTACATCAGCCATGGAGGGAGAAAACCCGGTTAGCATCCTGTTTGGGGCGGCATCGGACAAGGCTTATCCGGAAATGATCCGCGAACTGACAAGCCATTTAAATGTTACCCGTGCAACAGTGACAGAGATTGAAAGTCCCCGGGCTGTAAAAGCCGATGAACTGGCACGTCTTTTTAAAGAAGCGGGAGTTCCGGAGGTGGAAGCTGTATCAAACCCGGCAGATGCCTTTAAAGAGGCGCGATCAAAGATGGAAGAGACAGACCTTTTCTGTATTGGTAGTCTCTATCTTATTGGTTCACTGAAAGCCTATCTTAAATACAGAAGAAGGTAATGAGGCAGCAATATGATTAATTTTGAAGAAGAATTAAAGAAGTTTAAGCCAAGCCTTGATGTGGATGAAGCCGAAGGTGCCATTTATTCAAGGGATCTGACTGACGTTATCGATATCTTGAAGGAAATGCTTGAGGAAACCTCAGACAGCGAAAGGAATGTCCGTTCATGAAATGTATGAACTGCGGTGCCGAACTGAATGGCTCTTCGGTCTACTGCCCGGCCTGCGGCTGCGACATATCGGTTCAGAAGCAGGCAGTGGTACTTTCAGGTCTTTATTATAATCAGGGCCTGGAAAAGGCACAGGTAAGGGATCTTTCCGGATCCATTGACCAGCTTAAGAGAAGTCTTAAGTTCAATAAACTTAATATTCCGGCCAGAAACCTTCTGGGTCTGGTCTATTTTGAGACCGGTGAAGTTGTATCTGCTCTTTCGGAATGGGTTATTTCCAAAAATATTCAGCCGGAGCATAATATTGCGTCGGAATACATCGATGATCTGAGAAAGGATGCCAATCGTCTGGATACCATCAATCAGACCATCAAAAAGTATAATCTGGCCCTTGAAAATTGCGGCAATGGGAACGAAGATATGGCTGAGATCCAGTTGAAAAAGATTTTGGCCCAGAATCCAAAGCTGATCAAGGGTTACCATCTTCTGGCTCTTCTCTATATGAGAAAAGAGCAGTATGAAAAAGCCAGAAAGCTTTTGAAAAAGGCAGCCCGTATCGACCGGACAAACACAACTACCCTGCGTTTTCTGCATGAGGTGGATGAGCAGACCGGCATGATCACATCCCTGGAGCCCCGTTTTTCCTTCTGGTCCAACAGGGAGAAAAAGCAGCTGGCGGAGAAAATCAATGAAGTGGATGACATTTCTTCGGAAGAACCGGTGATTTCCCGGCCTATTTCCTACACGGAAAAACGCAATGGCCGTGGACTTCTCAGCATGATCATTGGCATTGCCGTTGGTATCGCTTTTGTTTGGTTTCTGGTGATGCCGGCACGTCTTTCGGCTGTTAATAAGGATGCCAACGAAAAGGTGCTGGAGTATGCGACAGATCTGGCTGATAAGGAAGCGGAGCTTGAAAGCCTTCAGTCTAAGGTCAGTGCAGCTGAAACATCCACAGAGGATGCCAATGCGGAAACCTCTAATATCAATACAAAGCTGGAATCCTATGCAAAGCTGCTGACAGCTTACAATGCCTTAAGCAGCGGCAAGCAGTCGGAGGCGGCAGAGGCTATTGCAGAAGTGGACGATACTCTTCTTGATAGTGATGCCAAAACCATTTACGATTCTTTGCTGGCACAGGTGGGGTCTCTTCTTTTGTCTCAGTTTAAGGAAAGCGGTATCGAAGCCTTTAATAATAAGGACTATACAACCGCAATTACAAAGCTGGAAAAAGCCAAGACCATTGATGATAGCGACTATGATGTGCTTAATTATCTGGGTCACGCTTACCGGCTGAATAATGATACGGAAAAGGCCGATGAGAATTTCCTTCTCATCGTTGAAAAATATCCGAATACGACTCGTGCAGAAAATGCAAAGCTTTACCTTAGCGAAGATGCTCAGTCCAAGGCAGAAAGCGTTGAAAGCAGTGCAGGATCAACGCAGCCCTCATCGGAATCTTCTTCAGAAGAAGGTGATGAAGAAAGCCAGGAAGAAGTGCTGAACAGAACGGAGACTGCTTCTGAATCAGAGAGTTCATCTTCAGAGCAGTCAAAAACTGAAGGAGCCCGTTAATGCAGACTTTCTTAAAAAAAATCGAAGGCCTGGGTGGCGTAGAAATCCAACTGCAGGAGCCTATGAAAAAACATACAACCTTCAGAACCGGAGGAAATGCAGATTTCTATCTTGTGCCATCTTCAGTGGGAGCTTTGGAAGCCTGTATCAGAATCTGCAGAGAAGAGAAGATGTCATATTTTATTATTGGAAATGGCAGTAATCTTCTGGTTTCGGATGAAGGCTTTAGGGGAGCCATTATTGAGATCGGCATCTCCATGAGCGAGATGAAAGTGGAGGGTGAGCATATCCACGCAGAGGCAGGCATCCGTCTGTCGAATCTTGCAGCCGGTGCGCTGGCTCATTCCCTTACAGGACTTGAATTTGCCTCTGGCATACCGGGCACTTTAGGCGGAGCCATTTTCATGAACGCCGGTGCTTACGGCGGAGAAATGAGTCAGGTAGTGACCCGGGTTTATACTCTGACACAGGAAGGCGAAAGACATAGCTACAGCCGGGATGAGATGGCCTTTGGTTATCGCACAAGCCTAATAAAGAAGAATGGGGAAATCGTTGTGGCAGCCGATCTTCAGCTTCAGACAGGTGATGATGATAAAATCCGTCAGACCATGAG
>CAVDGK010000082.1:0-7404 GCA_963607995.1 Oscillospiraceae bacterium
AGATCGATGTGGATATGGAAACCGGCAAGGTGGTGCCGGTGGAGACAGCAGCGGTGGTGGATTGCGGAACCCCTCTTAATGAACGTATTGTTAAGGTGCAGACAGAGGGGGGCGTCATTCAGGGCCTTGGTATGGCTCTTTACGAAAAAGTTCAGTACCGGGCAGATGGCGGCATGTACAACAATAATCTCATGACTTATAAAATGCCGGCACGTACTGATATCGGCAATCTTAAGGTGGAAATCTCAAGAAGTTATGAACCAAGTGGTCCTTATGGTGCTAAATCCATTGGAGAAGTGGTCATTAATGCCACGTCTCCGGCTATTGCCAATGCTGTTTTCCATGCAACAGGCGTGCGGGTTACGGAATTACCTATTACGCCGGAGAAGGTTTATATGGGCATGGTAAAAAATGGAAAAATAAAGCCATAAAAAAGAAAAAATCTCCTTTATCCTGAACTAAAAGTCTTCTTTTTGATGTAAAATCTAGGGAGAGAATTCTGCATGAAAAAAGGGTGCAGAAGGAAAGAAGAACAAGTAGCGGATTGCAAATATCCTTGACTCTGTTGCAAAGGATGCCAAAGAGGAGGTCAGTCTATGTACGATGTTGCGATTATCGGTGCCGGTGTCGTGGGATGTGCCATAGCCATGGAACTTTCAAAATATGATGCTAAGGTTTGTGTCGTTGAGAAGGAAGAAGATGTGTGCTCAGGTACCAGCAAGGCTAATAGTGCCATTATTCATGCCGGCTTTGATGCGGAGCCGGGTACTTTGAAAGCACGTCTTAATGTGATGGGCAATCAGATGATGGATGATCTTGCAAAAAGACTTGATATTCCTTTTAAAAGAAATGGTGCTCTGGTGGTTCGAACCAAGGATCAGCCGGCAGAAGACCTTCAAAAGCTTTACGAAAAAGGTTTGAAAAATGGCGTGCCGGGCCTTGCAATCCTGGATCGGGAAGCACTTCTTGAGAAAGAACCCCATCTTGCAGATGATGTGGTAGAAGGCTTATGGGCTCCCACCAGCGGCATTGTCTGTCCCTTTAATATGACTATTGCCTTCGGGGAAAATGCATTTGAAAACGGTGTGGAATTTTTCTTCAACCAGGAGGTGGAGAAAATTCAAAAGAACGAAAAAGGGTATAGCATAAGCATCATCAGCCATGAAGGAAATACGGATGAAGATGGCAGAGAAGCATTTTCTGGGAAAAAGACGGATTTAGTCTCAAAAACCCACGAAAATATAGAAGCCCGTGCCATTATTAATGCTTCAGGCGTTTATGCGGACAGCATCAATAATCAGGTAAGCACACGGAAATTAAGCATTACCCCCCGCCGAGGTGAATATTATCTTTTAGATAAAAATGCAGGAGATTATGTAACGTCTACGATTTTCCAGCTGCCGACAAAGATGGGAAAGGGCGTTTTGGTAACGCCGACGGTTCACGGTAATCTTCTTGTAGGGCCCACAGCTGAAAATATTAAAGATAAAGAAGAAACCAATACCACGGCAGAAGGCCTGGAAAAGGTGGCTATAAAGTCTGCCTTGAGTGTAAAAAATCTTCCTTTTCGTCAGGTTATTACTTCTTTTGCCGGCATTCGTGCCCATGAAAATGGCGGAGATTTCGTTATTGGGGAAGCTTTGGATGCTCCGCTTTTTTTTAATGCAGCCGGTATTGAATCCCCGGGACTTTCCTCCGCACCGGCCATCGGCCTTACTCTTGCGGAAGAGGTGGCCGGCAAGCTTAATTTAAAAAAGAAGATACATTATAAAGCAACAAGAAAAGGCATCGTAAAACCTAATGAAATGACGATGGCACAGCGCAATGAGCTGATCCGTCAAAATCCGGCCTATGGCCGCATCGTCTGCCGTTGTGAATACGTCACGGAAGGTGAAATCATTGATGCCATTAATAGACCCCTGGGTGCCAGATCCCTTGATGGCATCAAAAGGCGGACCCGGGCCGGTATGGGCCGGTGCCAGGCAGGTTTCTGTACACCAAAAACCATGGAAGTTCTTGCCAGGGAGGCAAAGATGGATATGCTTTCCATATCAAAAGCAGGTTCCGGTTCGGAATTTCTGACCGGCAGACGGAATGGGGAGGCGAAGAGATGAGAAATTGTGATCTTGTTATCATCGGTGGAGGTCCTGCGGGACTGGCAGCAGCTCTTTCAGCCAGGAAAAATGGTGTCCGGGACATTCTGATCCTTGAAAGGGACCGGGTTCTGGGAGGTATTTTAAATCAGTGTATCCACAATGGTTTCGGTCTTCATACATTTAAAGAAGAATTGACCGGACCGGAATATGCTGACCGCTTCATTCAAAAAGTAAAAGAAGAAAAAATTCCCTATCTTTTAAATACCATGGTTTTGGACATTTCTGCCGAAAAGGTCGTTACGGCCATGAATGGGGATGAGGGTGTCTTTGAGATTCAGGCAAAGGCCATTATTCTTGCCATGGGCTGCCGGGAAAGACCCCGGGGAGCCCTTAATATTCCGGGTTACAGACCGGCAGGCATTTACTCAGCCGGAACGGCCCAGAGAATGGTTAATATCGAAGGCTATATGCCGGGCAAGAGGGTTGTGATTTTAGGGTCCGGCGATATCGGTCTTATCATGGCTCGCCGCATGACACTGGAAGGAGCCAAGGTTCTGGCAGTGGCTGAGCTGATGCCTTATTCCGGTGGTCTTAAAAGAAATATCGTCCAGTGCCTGGATGATTTCAATATTCCCCTCTATCTCAGCCATACCGTGGTGGAAATTAAAGGCAAAAAGAGGGTGGAAGGCGTCACTATTGCCAAAGTCGGACCGGACCGGAAACCTATTCCGGGAACGAAGATTTATTATGACTGCGATACGCTGCTTTTGTCCTGCGGTCTTTTGCCGGAAAATGAACTGAGCCGTGGAGCAGGGGTGGAAATGAGTACCATAACCTCCGGTCCCATCGTCAATGAATCTTTAGAAACCAGTATTCCCGGAGTTTTTGCCTGTGGTAATGTGCTTCATGTCCACGATCTGGTAGATTATGTTTCGGAGGAAGCCGGGAATGCAGGACGCCATGCAGCAAACTTTATCTTAAGAGCTGAATCCAAACAGGATTTAAAGAATACAGATAAAACGTATGGTCTGAATGAAGAATGTCATTTAGAAAGGTCACAGTGTTCCACGTCTTCTCAGAATATGTTGGAGGCTTATGAAACTAAGGATATTCCCAAAATGATAGAACTTAAAGCAGGAAATGGCATCCGCTATACGGTTCCATCCTGTATTCGCCTGGAAAGAATGGATGATAATCTGACTGTCCGTTTCCGAGTAGGCGGTGTTTACAAGCAGTGTGCCATTGTGACTTCTTTTGATGATAAAGCCGTAAAAAAGCAGAAAAAGAAGATTGTAGCTCCGGGAGAAATGGAGCAGATTATTCTGAAAAAAGAAGATTTGCTGAAAGAAGAGGAACTGTCAACCATTACCATTACTATCGAGGAGGCCTGATATGGAGAGAAAATATTTAACCTGTATCGGCTGTCCTATGGGATGTCAGCTGGTAGTGGATATGCAGGATGGGGAAGTTATCTCAGTTACGGGAAATACCTGCAAACGGGGGGAGATTTATGCCCGGAAGGAAGTGACCAATCCTACGCGTATTGTCACCAGTTCCGTGCCTGTTATTGGCGGAGAAATTGCGGTGGTTTCCTGCAAGACGGCAGAAGATATTCCAAAAACGAAAATCTGGGAGTGCCTGGATGAAATTCACAGTATCAGCGTAAAAGCACCGGTTAAAATCGGGGATGTGCTCCTTGAAAATGTAGCCGGTACCGGCGTGAATATCGTGGCTACAAAGAATGTTGATTTGGGCTGATGCGTTGTCGGAGATGTATCTTTGAATTTCAGAATATCCCTGCGGAGTATGCAATGACGCACCACCCGCGAAGGACGCATTCGATTGCTTAACGGAAAAATATACTTCGCTTGGATTGAGAATGACAGTGCAAAGTCTGTATCTTTTGTCGAAATTTACCCGACAACTCCGGACAAATTGTATTAAAGTTTTTTGAAAAATATGATTTATCTGAAAATTTTGAAAAAACAATAGATAAAATAAACAAATTAAATAATAAAAAATTGTGAAATTTGACATTATTTTAAATATAAGATACAATCAGAAAAGGAGAAGGGCGGAATAATTCCCCATTCACAAAATTGAACCTAAGGCTGCAAAGCCAGCTATGTAAGTTTTACTATACGAAGGAGTTTTATCATGGCAGTAAAGAAGACAGAAGTTAAAGAAGCAACTAAGAAAGCAACAACACAGATCAAGAAGACCGTTCAGGAAACCGCAGCTGCTGTAGCAGAAAACGCACCGGTTGTAGCTGAAGCTGCTAAGGAATCTGTGATTGAAACAGCTGAGAAAGCAAAGACAGTAGCTAAGAAGGCTACAGACAAGACTAAGACTGTAGCTAAGAAAGCAGCTGAAAGCGCTAAGGCAGAGACAAAGAAGATTTCTAATGCTAAGATCGAAAAGAAGGTTGTTCTTCAGTATCAGTTCAGAGAGATGTCTGAAGAGACTATGACCGATCTGGCTGTTGAGGCTTATAAGGCTGTCAGCAAGAAGGCTGTTAAGAGCCTGGAACTTTACCTTAAGCCGGAAGAAAATGCTGTTTACTATGTTGTAAATGGTGAATTCAACGGAAAGATTGATTTCTAAGCAGAGGCTTTTGTTTAATATTTAAGGCATCGGAATCGTAATTGGTTCTGGTGCCTTTTTTAGTATCGTAACTTTGTTCTCACCTGTTTTAATGCATAGGCCAGCTCGTGCGTTTAAATATGCAAAGACCTTAACTGTCATGTACAAAATTCAGTACATGATTTTCTGCAGTAATGATATAATTCACTTAACTAATTCACAAAAACTATCA
This sequence comes from Oscillospiraceae bacterium, assembly GCA_963607995.1. GTDB lineage: Bacteria > Bacillota > Clostridia > Lachnospirales > Lachnospiraceae > Chordicoccus. The sequence continues at coordinate 4,912 of CAVDGK010000082.1, forward strand.
ATTGGTGGAAAATGATAATTTATTCACAAAAAAAGACGAAATAAGCGCCGCTTAAAGAGAAAAAACAGGCTGATTTCGGATTATTCTTCAATAAATTAGCTATAGCTAACAAAAACCATCCTGTGAAATATAGATAGATTAGACAAAATCACTATGTTATAATTATAACAACAAGTGAGGAATGGTTGAGATGCCGTTTTGACATTCAGGATAGCAGTTAAAATGGCGGAAAACCAGCTATTCATGCCTAAAGGTATAAAAAAGGAGAAAACTGGTGAACTATACCAAGTACGCGGTAAAGGAACATGACGAGTTGTTATCTTTGATCGCCAACAAGGATAACCTGTTCGTTATTTCCTGCAACAAGTGTTTCAAGGAAATTGAAACAGGCGATGAGCCGGAATGCGGTGAATTCTTAGAATTAGCCGCTGCACAGGGAAAGACTGTCACGGGTAGTGCCAAGATCGATTTTCTGTGCAATAAGATCCAGACCGAAAAGAAACTTGCGGATATTATTCCCGAAGAAACCGAGAATGTAATCGTCATTTCCTGTGGTCTCGGAGTTCAGACCGTTGCGGATATCGAAGACAAACCGGTATATACAGCAACGGATTCACTCAATTATATTGGCCATCACGGTATGGCCCTGACTCAGAAAACATGTGGTGCCTGTGCACAGTGTTATCTGAATCTGACTGGCGGCATCTGCCCCATTGTTGACTGCTCCAAGAGTCTGATCAACGGCCAGTGCGGCGGTGCAAAGAACGGAAAGTGCGAGATTGACCCGAAGAAGGATTGCGCATGGGAAAAAATCTATCAGAGACTGGAGAAACAGGGACGTCAGAAAGACTTTGTTTCACAGCCGGTTCAGGTGCGGGATTATTCCAAGGTTAATTTCAAAGTTATCAATGACTATGTAAAAGAAGTCAGAGCAAAGAGATTAGATGGTTACTATGGTGGTATCCATCCGTCAGAACGCAAGGAATATACGGAACATCTGGCCCTTAAGAAGTTCCCGGATCCGGAAATTGTGGTTATTCCCACATCCATGCATGCAGGTGCACCGGCCAATCCGATCGTTGCTGTAGGGGATACTGTTAAAGTCGGACAGAAGATTGCAGAGGCACCCTCTTTTATCAGTGCCAATGTTCATTCCAGTGTCAGCGGTACCGTTGTTGCAGTAGAACCTCGTGTTCATCCGAATAAAGGGCCGGGTATCATGTCCATCGTGATCAAATCAGATGGCAAAAATACCCTTGATGAGTCTGTTCAGCCTTCTAAAGATCTGGATAGTCTGACAAAAGAAGAAATTATCGATGTGGTTCGTGAAAAAGGTATTACCGGTATGGGTGGTGCCGGCTTCCCCACATATGTAAAGCTTCAGCCCAATAAACCTATTGACGCCGTACTTCTCAACGGATGCGAGTGTGAGCCGATCCTGACGGCTGATCATCGTATCCTGCTTGAGTATGCAGACGATGTTATTTATGGTCTGAAAGCTATCATGAAAGCCGTGGATGCACCCAAGGGCGTTATCGTTATTGAAGATAATAAGCCGGATGCCATCGAACTGATGACGGCCAAGGTGGCCGATATTGAAAATATCGAAGTTGCCAGAGTTAAGACGAAGTATCCACAGGGTGCTGAAAAGATGCTCATTAAGAACATCATGAAGAGACAGGTTCCCAGCGGTAAACTGCCGGCTGATGTCGGTGCCGTTGTGGCTAATGTCAGCAGCGCCAAGGCTATTTCCGATGCACTCCGGAAAGGTCTGCCGCCAATTGAACGTGCCGTTTCCGTTACCGGTGAGAGAATAAAAAATCCAGGTAACTATATGGTTAAGATCGGTACAAATGTTCAGGATATCATTGATTACTGCGGTGGTATCACAGCTGAAAATGTGACCGTTAAGATGGGCGGCCCCATGATGGGTGCACCTTTAAGTGACCGTAATGTTCCGGTTATTAAGGGCTCTAACGGTATCATTGCCATTGACACAGATGAAACACAGGAAGTTGACTGCATTAAGTGCGGCCGCTGTGTGGATGTGTGCCCCATGGAACTGGCTCCGCTTAATTTTGCAAAATATGTCAATGAGGGTAATCCTCAGGCACTCCTTGCCAATAATATAAGAGACTGCTTCGAATGCGGATGCTGTATGTATATCTGCTCCTCCAAGATTCCGCTGGTCCAGAAGATCAGACAGGGCAAGAAAATGATTATGGAGGTGAAGTGATATGTTAATGACAAAGCTTAAATCCAAAGAAGATATTCTTTCTGTGGCAGAGGGCAAACTTTTTATTATCAACTGTCGTGGATGCAAGGAAGTAGGCTTCCCGGAGGCTGAGGCTAAAGAGCTTGAAAAAGAACTTTCAGCAGAGGGAAGAGTCAGCGGTATCATGACGACTGATTATATCTGCAACCTTGAAAATATTAAGCTTCGCCTTCGCGGTCATATGGCAGAGATTGAAGAGGCTGATACGATTCTGGTAT
>CAVDGK010000083.1:0-7378 GCA_963607995.1 Oscillospiraceae bacterium
GTAATACCATATGTATTAAATAAAGTGGCGGAAAGCTTGATGCTGTTAATGGATGTCAGTCCCACCTGTGTCAGCTCATCAGCAACGCCGATTTCTTCCGCTCCCAGAATTTTGCCTATAAGGGCAGACAGTTCCTTTTCCAAAATATTAAGGGGAGCAGATACACCTGCTGCGGAAGATTTCGTCTTAAATTCCGGCAGGGGCAGTGCTTTCTTATCCACCTTCTGGTTGACATTATAGGGAATCTTTTCAATCTGCATGGTGACAAGAGGCACCATATAAGAAGGTTTCTGAGAAGCAATAAAGGCATTCATAGCCTCTATATCGATAGCCTCATCTCCGCAAATATAAGCTGCGATATATTTGCCGCCATTGGGGTCATCAAAAGCCTGAACCGTGGCATCCTTAATGCCATCAAATTCCCGAATAACGGCTTCCACTTCCTTAAGTTCAATACGGTATCCGTGGATCTTTACCTGGTGATCCCGACGTCCCACAAATTCAATATCCCCATTCTCCCGGAATCGGACGATATCGCCTGTGCGGTAAGCTCTTCTTAAGAATGCATCGCTTTCCGTAGCAAAGGGATTTTCAATAAAGACCTCGGCATTCTTTTCCGGACGATTCAAATAGCCACGGCCAACCTGGGGACCAGCAATGATCAGTTCACCAGGAGCTCCTACCGGAAGGCGGTGCATAAATTGGTCCACCACATAAAGCTTGACCGTTTCACTGCTTACACCAATTGGAATGTTGTCTTCCTTCTCCAATACCTTCTTGGTGGTAACAGTAATAGTTGTTTCCGTGGGACCATAGACATTGACCAGTGTATAATCCGTCGGCGGATCGATAGACGCCAGCTTTTCACCACCGGTCAGAAGATATTTCAGACTGCTTTTTTCAATATTAGTGGCAAACTGTGTACCAACAGCTGTGGTAATAAGGGTGCTGAGCACATTATTTTCAACAAAATACTGATTCAGGGCAATGAGATCCAGACGGATTTCTTCCGGAATAATATGAATGGTTTTGCCGCTGGTCAGAGCCGGATAAATATCGGACATGTGGGCATCAAAACCAAAGGAAGCATAGCAAGCCAGGTTATCCCCCACTTCAAGGTCCACATAACGATTGTACCAGCTGCACCAGGTAATGATATTCCGCTGCTCCAGGATAACCCCCTTAGGCACGCCGGTAGAACCTGATGTATAAAGAAGCACCATGGCATCTTCCGGGGACGCATCCGGAAGTTTTACAGATGGAGCCTTGTCTTTAAAAATTTCTTCAAAACAGTCTGTTGAAAGGCGGCGGCCTGTATACTCAGTCAGAACGTCAGCATAAGCGGGTTCCTCGATGACAAGAGAAGCATCCGCATCCTTTACCATGAAATTCAATCTCTCTGTAGGATAGGCCGGATCAAGGGGCTGATAAGCACAACCGGCTTTCATGGCTGCGAGAGGGGCGATGACCATATTTTCATTTCTGGAAATAAGAATGGAAACCACCTTCTGGTCATCTTTTTTTACATCCTTAATATTTTCCAGGATAACGGCTGCCAGGCGATCCGTCATTTCATCCAGTTCTTTGAAGCTGTAACGATGATTCTTATAAACCACAGCTGTTACATCCGGATAATTTTGGGCACACTGACGGAAAAGAGATGTTACGCTTTCTTTTCCATAATTTTCCCCAAAAGATGCCGTTGTCAGGCTTTCAATAACCTTCATCTGACTGCTTCCAGCAGTTTCTATATCCTTAATGTCCTTTTTGATCAGCATTTCATTAAGGATGGTGTCATAGCTCTGAAAGAAATTTTCAATGAGTGTGGTGCTGTAGCTGCTTGAAGGATAAACGCAGGAAGCTTCATATCCCTCACCTTTTTTGAAAATCTGCACACAGAAATCAATTCCCGGATTCTTAGCTTCGCCCAGTTCAATGATGGAAACTTTATCATCCGTTTTCAGTTCAAAACGATGGAAATCTTCCTGATAGGCAAAGAGAATACTGCTTTTAATGCCAAGATCACGGCTAAGATCCGTAAAACCATAAGCTTTGCTGTCCCTTGCCTTTAAATTCTGTGTTCTAAGGGCTTTGAAAAGATCTTCAACTGTCTCACAGTCTTTTATATCCACTGCTGCCGGAATGGTCTTAACCAGCATGGCCAGGTCATTTTTTAAAGTCTCGCTTTTTCTTCCATGATAAATCGTGGTAAAAAGAGCTTTCGTATCCCCACTGAATTTAGAAAGGGTTAAAGCAAAGGCTGCCATGAAAAGAGTGGCCCTGGTTGTCCCGGCCTTCTTTGCAAATTCATCCATAACTTCTTCCCGAACATGAAGGGAATGAACATATTCTTTAAAGCTGATTTCCTTTTCTTTATGATCTGAAAGAGGCAGTGAATCCACCTCATCAAAAGGTGCAAATTCATTCGTAAACCAGGCCTTTTCATTTTCATAGATTTCACCCTTCCGGGCTTCCTCTTCCTCACAGTGAAGTTCGAAAATCTCATTTTCTTCAACTCTAAGAGCTTCACCGTTATAAGCCTTTGAGACTTCGGCAAAAAAGACGCGATAGGACCAGCCATCAAAGATAAGATGTGAGAAATTGACATAGAGATAATTGCCATCCGGTGCTTTTAGGATTTCAATTCGAAACAGACGATCATTAAAGAAATCATACTGACCATTCCGTTCTTTTCCGGCCGCTGCAGCATCAGCCACTTCTAACACCTTAACCGTAAAGTTCTCATCGGAATGAGACTCCAACTGCACATCTCCATCCTCTGTATGGCAAAGGCGTGATTTTACATAAGGATGAGCCTCAATCACATCCTCAACAACCTTCTTCAAACGGTCAAGATCCACAGAAGAATCTAATTTAACCATGGTTTCAAGATTATAATTAGAATCATCCTGCGTAAGCTGCTCTGCACTGAAGATTCCAAGCTGATTCTGCATCAATGTATATCTCATAGCCATTTCTCCTTTCCAAAATGACGATTCTATGCCTCGATTGTCATGACATGTTCCATGTGTACCATGCTAAAGAGATTCTGAATTTCAGCACTGACGTGACAGGCTTTAAGCTCACCCTGATTTTTCTTCATTTCCTTAGCTATCATAAATATTATACGAAAGCCGGCAGATGAAATATAATCCGTCTTCTGAAAATCAAGAATCATGGATGTGGGCTTCTCCATCAAAACCTCTTCCATTTTCTTGGCAAATTCATCGGATGTGGTGGAATCGATCATGCCCTCAAGATAAGCCGTTACTTCATTATTATTTTTTTCAATCTCAACGTTAAACATAGTCTTTACCTCGTCTATTTCCATATCTCCCTCAGGAGTTTTTCTTTACCTCTTTAATGCGCCAAAACTCTTTATCATTTTATTTCTGCTTTGTCTGTTATCCAGTCCTTAGTCAGAAAAATATCTCTTCCAGCCGGATTTCTTCCCTCCGAGCATCCCCTTCCATGCAAATCGTTGCCTGATAATCCTCTCCGCAATGGATATCAAAGAAAGTGACTTCCTTACTGCCGATGGTCTGTTTTCCAAATGGCAGTTTAATGGAGAAATCCCTTGGATCATGACTTAAACCTTCGCCGGTCATTTTGAGGAAGCTTTCCTTACCGGTCCACAGCCTGAAAAATTCTCTTTTGAGATTCTCTTCTTTTAAAGTTTTCAGATATGCCTGCTCCTCTTCCGAAAAGACCCGTCCTATGATCTGATGAGGTATGTCTCCAAGAACTTCGATATCACATCCCGCCATCCTCCTACCCATAACACACAAATCCTTCTCTCCGGAATGACTCAGATTAAAATATAACGCCGGATGATTTATGAGAAAGGGCTTGCCCAGTGCGGTATATCCCATTTTCCTGTCTTTAATATTTTCATCATCAAGAGCCTTCTTGAGAAGAAGTCCGGCTCCAAGGGAGAGGAGTCTGTCTTTTTCAAAATGAAAACAATCAACTTTCTTTTGCCTCTCTTCATCAATCTGCCGGTAAGCTTCCGCATATTTTGAAGGCTCTTTAAGGCTTTGCACATCAGCGATATAAACCTTCATCAGCTCTCTTCCTGTTTTTCTATTTTTTTGCACACAAGCAGAATATTATTTCCTTCTAAATTGCAGTAGTGCCATTCATCCGACAGATTCTGTACCATGAAGCGGCCAAGTCCGCCTACCTGCTCAAAAGGATCATATTCATCGATGTCCTGAACATCCTTGCTTTGATCAAAGCTTTTGCCGCTATCCGTAAACTGAAGAAGGCCATTATTTCCCTGCATCTGTTTCCGGATAATAACCTCTCCGCCATTTTCATCATAAGCATAAGAAGCAATATTAATGAAAATCTCCTCTGCAATGAGACGCCATGTATTTTTCATCTCCTGAGGCACTTTTTCATCTCTAATGATCCAGTTTCGAAGCTGATCAAATGAAGATTTCTCTGCCGGAAGAACAAGCTTTTCTGCCCGTGATGTAAAGCTGAGCATAGTCATGTCATCCCACTGCTCACTCCCTGCCGTAAATTCTCCCACAGCTTTTTCCATGGCTGTAATGACCATTTCACCGGAATTTTCCCTCAGAACCTTTTCAAGACGTTCCATCCCAAAGAAAGCGCCATCCCTATCGACTGCCTCATTAACGCCATCCGTATAAAGGAAAAGTGTACTGCCCAGAGGGAATACTTCTTCCGCCGTTTCGTAAATTTCATCTCCCAGAATCCCCAGCGGCACACCGCCGGAACCGGTAAGAGTCTTTATCCTGCCATCGCTGATAATGTAAGGCGGATTATGCCCGGCATTGGCATAACGGATCATACCTCTCTCTTCATCAATATAAGCCAGGAAAAGAGTGACAAACATCATATTGGGATTGGTATTTTCCAGCTCCCGGTTAACAGCCATAAGCACCTCATGGGGCTCCAGCCCCTGCTTTACGATACCCCGCATCAGGCTGATGGCACCTGCCATAAAAATAGCGCCGCTTAAGCCTTTTCCTGAAACATCAGCAATGACTACCACCTGGTGTCCATGATCTTCAAAATAATCATAGAAATCACCGCCTACATTCTTGGCAGCTTTCATGGAAGCATGAATTTCCGACAAATCATTTTCAAAATATTCCCCTGGAAGAAAACCCTTCTGAATTCCGGCTGCCGTCTTCAGTTCATAGGCCTGACGGCTTTGAATTTCCGTATATTTTTTGATGCTGGAAACATTATCTTTAATAGTTTCTGCCATCTGTCCAAAGGATTCATTGATCAGCCCGAATTCGTCTTCACCTACTCCCCCCAGTTCCGGCACTTCATAATGACCATCCTTGCCGAAACCACTCATGGCTTTGCTGATATTCCGGATCGGACTGACAACCTTTTTTCTGATAAAGAAGTATAAGAACAAGGCACTGAGTACGCCAACGAGCAGAACAACGATCAGTTTACGGGGAAGTCCTTTGAGAAGATGGAGGATAACCTTTTTATAACTTACATCAGCCCCAATAACCGCTACTACCTTATTTTGATTGTCATAAAGAGGCAGATAATAGGAATAAACGTGGCCATATTGATTATTCATTTCTTTCGCTACACCTGATGGTAAAGTTCCCCTCATAACAAGAAGCATCTCATCGGAAATGGTATCTCTCTGGATGCTTCCCTGTGCCAGAGTTTCCTTTACCACATCTTCCGTGCCTTTACTGCCCACCAGATAGTCATATCTTATGACGCTTGTGGTCTCATCTACATCCACAATATAAAGAAAGAGAAGATTATATTCTTCTCTAATCATTCCCATCTGATCATAGAGATTTTCTTTGAAATTCTTATCGCCAAAAAGGGTATCCTGAGATCTATTTTTACAAGCATTGGAAAGGGTCAAAGCGGCATTATAAGCCTCAAGTTCTGCATGTTCATAGGCTTCATTTGTTGCCTCAATAATATTAAAAACAGTCAAAATGGCAATCATGGCCACCGTTACAAGAAGAATGAGCCTCATTATTAATTTTGAAATGGAATGTTTCATAGCCCATGCTCCTTTGACTGATCTAAGCCTTACTAATAACATATACAATCCTTTGTATTTTACCATAAATACATCTGCTGAATTCGGAAAATTCAGACAATAATGATCTTTTCTTTGCGTCTTTTCTTTTTTGGATATATCATGTAATGCTAGGGTCAAAAGTCTAAAACTCCGATACAAGCTTGCTTGCAGGAGAATTTTTGACTTTGGGACCCTCCCAAGCATGCGTAAGTAGCCATTTTTCAAAGAAAAATGAACGGATTGCGAATGTTGGGAGGGTGCTATGTGCCAGTGGCACATGCCTGGCACCGACCGGAGCGGAGATGCGAGAGTACGAAGTACGCAGCAATCCGTGTATCAATTAATTCAGAAGAGTGGGGATAATTCTAAAATGAATAAAAAAATGCAAGGCAATTTAATGCTGCTGATCACCGCCCTGATCTGGGGTTCAGCATTTGTAGCTCAGAGTGTAGGCATGGAATATGTGGGGCCCTTTACCTATAATATGGCCCGCAGCTACATTGGCTTTTTAGTCCTGATTCCGGTGGTTCTCATCTTTCGTAAAAGAAGATATGCCGAAAATCCCATGACGGCAGAAGAAAAGAAGGTATTAAATCACAATTCCATCGTCGGCGGCATCTGCTGCGGTATCGTGCTTTGTGTTGCCAGCAATTTCCAGCAATTTGCCCTGACCATGACCACAGCCGGAAAAGCCGGATTTATTACCGCCCTTTATATCATTATCGTACCGATCCTTGGCATTTTCCTTGGAAAGAAAGTTCCGAAAATCATCTGGCTGTGTGCTGTCATTGCCATTTTCGGATTTTATCTGCTTTGCATTAAAGAAGATTTTTCCGTGGGGCTAGGAGATCTTTTAGGTCTTTGCTGTGCTGTATGCTTCTCTTTCCACATCATGGTGATCGATCATTTCACATCAAAAAATACGGACAGCATCATGATTTCCTGTGTGCAGTTCTTGACATCTGCCGTCATTTCGACTATCACTATGTTGATCTTTGAAACGCCATCTTTAAATGCCATCTGGGATGCCCGCATCGCCATTCTTTATGCCGGCGTCCTTTCCAGCGGCATCGCCTATACGCTTCAGATTGTCGCACAGCGTTACACAAATCCAACGGTTGCCGTCCTTTTGATGAGTCTTGAATCCGTGTTTGCCGCTTTATCAGGCTGGCTTTTTCTTCACGAGTCCATGTCTGCCAGGGAGTTTACCGGCTGTGTCCTGGTTTTCCTGGCCGTCATCCTGGCTCAGGTTCCGTTACCGGGTAAAAAAGGAAAAAATGTATAGGTTTTTGATACGTACGAGCTTGCCTAGCACTCCTGCACGGCAAGACACGC
>CAVDGK010000084.1:0-7341 GCA_963607995.1 Oscillospiraceae bacterium
GCTAACAGGAGTATTGCAATTATTGGTGGAGTTGTTCAAGAGATAGAACGTTTTTTTCGCAGTATTGCAATAATATTTTTAGGGTACACTTTTATAATTGCCTGTTTTTTTAATCAAATATCGCATATAGAATGCTTTGATTGGCTGGAATCATTTTCCCTAGTGATTATAATTGCAGCATCAACATTTGCACAGTACTTTTTTGGAATTTCATATTGTATATTATTAAATGCGGCTCAAAAGGTATATCTTGTTTATTATATTAATTTGCTTGGAACAGTACTTAATACAGCCTTAACAGTTTTTCTTGTTAATACAGGATTTTCATTACATATTGTAAAGCTCATAAGCGCGGTTGTTTTTGTTTCCAAACCACTCATTTTGTCGTGGTATACAAAAAAACAATTTCGCCTTAAGGAAAAGAAGTATCCAAAGACAAAGTTATTGACTCAAAAATGGACGGGGTTGGGGCAACATCTTGCATATTTTTTTCAAACAAATACGGATATCGTTGTCTTGACATTTTTTTCCGATTTAAGGGTTGTTGCGGTATATACAGTATACAATATGGTTGTTTCACAGATCCAGGGTTTGATTTCTTCGTTCACTAGCGGAATGGAGTCTGTATTTGGCGATATGATTGCAAAGAATGAAAACTTAGATGAGGCTTTTTCACATTACAACACATTAACATCTGCTGTTTCCACAGTATTATTTGGATGTACTGCCGTTCTGATTGTTCCGTTTGTTAAAATATATACAAACGGTATTAGTGATGAAAATTATATTAGAGTTGTTTTTGGTTTGTTATTAGTGGTGTCAGCTTATATTTATTGCTTAAGGATACCGTATCATAATCTAATTATTGCGGCTGGACACTTTAAGCAAACAAAATTTGCTGCTTATGGAGAGGCTACTATAAATATTGTGTTATCGGTAGTTCTTGTACAATCACTTGGTATGATAGGTGTGGCAATTGGTACAGTCGCATCAACCTTTTTTAGGATGCTATATTATGCTGTTTATCTTAAAAAGAATATTATCAATCTTTCGTTGAGCGGAGTTGTAAAAAGACAGTTTGTGAATGGAATCTCGTTTGTAATGATTGTAATTACTTTTAGTTTTCTTTTTGATTTGAGTAATGTTACAGATTATGTTAATTGGGCAATTAATGCAATCGGTGTTATGTTTGCTTCAATATTGATTGTAGGGTTGTTTAATTTTTTGTTTTATAAAAAGGATGTCGCCTTTTTAATGAGAAAGATAATTAAGAATTAGTCTGTGTAACCAGAAAGGATACTTTCACCATGAAGATAGTTACAGTAGTCGGAGCTAGACCACAGTTCATAAAAGCAGCTGCGGGATCTAGGCAGATCCGAAAGGAGCATCAGGAAATATTGGTGCATACAGGGCAGCATTTTGATGACAATATGTCTGCTGTATTTTTTAGAGAGATGGAAATACCCGCGCCTGATTATAACTTGGGGATTTCCGGTGGTACTCATGCTCAGATGACTGCAAAAATGCTTGTCGGAATTGAGGAAATACTGCAGAAAGAAAACCCGGATGCATTATTGATTTATGGGGATACCAATTCTACATTAGCTGCGGCATTGGCAGCAGTGAAGTTACACGTCCCTGTTCTCCATGTGGAAGCGGGGAATCGGCTTGGTACTTTGGACAGTCCAGAAGAAGTTAATAGAATAGTGGCAGACCATACGGCTACACTTAACTTTTGTGCTACGGAAGATGCATTAAAGAAACTGCAAAATGAAGGACTTGGTAACCATTCGTATTGTGTCGGCAATATCATGTATGATTCGTTTTTGCATTTTGCAAATAGACCGTGGGAAAATTCCAATATTCTTGATTTTGATGGGAATAAAGTAAACGTTCCTAAGGAATATTATTATATGACATGCCATAGGCAGGAAAACACGTATAGCGATGAACCTTTAACAGAGATCCTGATGGCAATGAATAGTCTGGATGCGCCTACGATTTACGCAGTTCACCCAAGAAATCATGACCGGGCGAAAAGAATATGCGAAAAGGCCAAACTTAAAAATATCATACTCACCCAGCCAGTGGGGTATTCGGATTCGGTGTATTTGACTCAAAATGCAAAAAAGATAGTAACGGATTCAGGTGGCCTGCAGTGTGAAGCTTTCTATGCTGGAGTTCAGTGTGTGTTCATCTTGGATTATGTTGTTTGGCCGGAGACTATGGTAGGAAACAGAAATCAGTTAGCAAAACCGAAACGGGATGACATACTGACAAAACTTTCTGCTAAACAGGTGATAGATCCTTCCTATCAACCGTTTGGTAATGGTCATGCAGCTGAAGAAATATGTAACATTATTAGAGAATGGGGGAAGAGAAAATGAAATACGCATTAATAGGCTGTGGACGAATAGCAGTGAACCACATAAAGGCAGTTGTCAATAATGATTTGGAAATGGTCGCTGTATGCGATATTAAACCGGAAAATATTGATACACTTTTCGAAAAGACCGGTTATACCGGTACACCAGAAAGGTTTACCGATTATAAAAAAATGATAGAAAGCATCCCGAATTTACAGCTTGTTGCCGTTGCTACGGAGAGCGGTATCCATGCTGAGATCGCTCTTTACTGTATAGACCATGGCATAAATGTCATTATCGAAAAACCCATGGCTATGTCAATGGAAGATGCCGAAGAGATTGTCAGAAGAAGCGAAGAAAAGCATGTAAAGGTATCTGTTTGTCATCAGAACAGGTTTAATGTTGCTATTCAGCAGATGCGGAAAGCACTTGAATCAGGCCGTTTCGGAAAGCTGTCACACGGATCTATAAATGTTCGCTGGAACAGAAATCAAAACTATTATGACCAGGCTCCCTGGAGAGGGAAGTGGGCATCAGACGGTGGGTGCCTCTTTAACCAGTGCATTCACGGAATCGATCTTTTAAGGTGGATGATGGGAGACGAGGTTGATGAAGTTTACGGCGTAACAAAACAGCAGTTCCATCATTATCTGGAATGCGAGGATATCGGTGTGGCCGTCGTCAAGTTCAAGAACGGTGCAGTAGGAACGATTGAAGGAACCGTTAACGTTTACCCACAGAATTTGGAAGAAACCCTCTATCTTTTTGGAGAAAATGGAACAGTAAAAATCGGCGGTAAGTCTACGAATAACATCGATGTATGGGATTTTTCCGATGAGACAGAAGATGATAAGAAAAATAAGGGCTTGGAAGAGCAGACATCCAATGTTTACGGAAACGGCCACACAAGCCTTTACGCTGATGTTATCGATGCTATAAAGAACGATAGGCAACCCTATGTTGACGCTGTAGCAGGACGCAATGCGGTTGAGATGATACTTGCCATATACCAGTCCGCAGCAACCGGAATGCCGGTTAAGCTTCCGCTTAAGAATGTTGCGTCAACTGACTTTATCGGGAGGTTTGATAAATGAGTGAGTATTTTGTCCATGAGAGCAGCTATATAGATGATGATGTTGAAATAGGCGAGGGGACAAAAATCTGGTACTTCTGTCACATTCAGAGAGGCGCCAGAATTGGAAAAAACTGCTCACTTGGCCAAAATGTAAATATTTCAAATAACGTAAAGATCGGTAACGGAGTCAAGATTCAGAACAATGTTGCTGTGTACGAGGGAGTCGAAATTGAAGACGATGTCTTCTGTGGACCATCCTGCGTTTTTACAAATGACTTGACACCTAGAGCAAAATATCCTAAAGGACATGAACATTATAAGAAAACTTTAATAAAAAAGGGTGCTTCCATAGGGGCCAATGCGACAATTGTCTGTGGGCACACAGTAGGTGAATGGGCACTGATTGGCGCCAGCGCTGTAGTCACAACTAATGTTTCTTCACATGCACTGATGCTCGGAGTTCCGGCAGTAAGAAAAGGTTGGGCTTGTGAGTGCGGAGCACTTTTAAAAGAAGGCCTTTTATGCAATATCTGTGGCCGTAAATATACGGAAGGTTCGGACGGGCTTGAGGAGGTAAAGTGAATGCAGTTTAGAGATTTAAAAAAGCAGTATGAGGCTTTAAAAGCTGAAATTGATGCAAATATCCAAAACGTGATCAACAGCACTTCATTTATTCTGGGACAGCCTGTTACTGAATTGGAAGCAAAGCTGGCTGATTATGTAGGAAGAAAGTACTGTGTCACCTGCGCAAGCGGTACAGACGCACTTGTTTTAGCACTTAGGGCGCTTGATATAGGTAAAAACGATGCGGTATTTGTACCCGATTTTACTTATATTGCATCGGCAAGCTGTGCATCCCTTGTAAATGCAACACCAGTATTTGTTGATATTGATATTAAGACCTTTAATATGGATCCGATGGCGCTGGAAAAAACCATAGTGGCAACCATAAAAGAAGGTAAGCTAACACCTAAAGCAGTAATTACTGTAGACCTTTTTGGATTACCGGCAAACCATGTTGAAATATCCGCAATAGCAGAGAAATATGGACTGGTGGTGATTGAAGATGCGGCGCAGGGATTTGGCGGCAGCATTAACGGTAAGAAAGACTGTGCGTTTGGTGATATTTCAGCAACATCATTTTTTCCGGCTAAGCCGCTTGGATGCTATGGAGATGGCGGAGCAATATTTACGGATGATGAAACTGTCGATGAAAGATTAAGGTCTATTCGCGCCGGCGGAAAATCACCGGCTGACAAATACGATAATAGGGAAATAGGATACAACTCAAGGCTTGATACCATTCAGGCTGCTATCCTGCTTCCAAAACTTAAGGCATTTGCAGAGCATGAAGTGGATGATGTGAATAAAGTAGCAGGCTGGTATACAGATCATCTGCAGAAAGTTGTAGTCACCCCTGCAATTCCAGAGGGCTATATTTCAAGCTGGGCACAGTATACGATAAGGCTTAAAAATAGGACACAAAGGGATTCCCTTCAGAAAAAGCTAAAAGAGGCGGGAATTCCTTCAATGATCTATTACCCAAGGGGAATGCACCAGCAGCAGGTGTTTAAGCATAGAGAGCTTCCAGACGAAGCTTATCCTAACACTGTAGCAGCGACAAATACGGTTTTAAGTCTGCCCATGCATCCTTATTTGGAGGAAAACGATGTCAATTTCATATGTAATGAAATACTAAAAAATATTTAATGATTTTTATATTCTGAAGGTACTTGGAGGAAAAGGACAATGAACTTTAATCAGATTTATTCTGGGCTTATTGAAGGCAAAGAAAAGCTTGCGTTGGTTGGACTTGGATATGTGGGAATGCCTATTGCGGTGGAATTTGCAAAACATATTTCCGTTATTGGTTTTGATATCAACAAGAAGAAAGTTGAGGAATATAAGAACGGTATTGATTCCACGAATGAGATAGGAGAATCTATCAGCAAAACGACAGTGGATTTTACATCTGATGCAACAAGACTTCAGGAAGCAAGGTTTATTATTGTAGCTGTCCCCACACCGGTAAATAAAGATAATACACCGGATCTTACACCTATTGAGGGCGCGTCGAAAACAGTAGGGCAGAATATAAAACCGGGAACCATTGTGGTGTTTGAATCGACGGTTTACCCTGGAGTTACTGAGGATATCTGCGTCCCTATCATTGAAAAAGAATCAGGGCTTAAATGTGGTGTGGATTGGAAGATTGGATATTCGCCCGAGCGCATCAATCCGGGTGACCGCGTACACACTTTAACGACAATCAGAAAAATCGTTTCAGGCATGGACGATGAGTCAGCAACTGAAATAAAAAAGGTGTATGACATAGTTATCAAGGCAGGAACCGTTCCTGTGTCCACAATCAAGACGGCGGAGGCAGTTAAGGTTGTAGAGAATAGCCAGCGTGATATCAACATTGCATTTGTAAATGAAGTGGCTATGATCTGTGACAGAATGGGCATCGATACAGACGAGGTTATATATGGAATGAATTCCAAGTGGAATGCGTTAGGCTTTAAGCCGGGTCTGGTTGGTGGACACTGCATCGGGGTGGATCCGTATTATTTAACAAACGCAGCTGAAAAACTGGGATATCATAGCCAAATCATCCTGAATGGTCGAAAAGTTAATGATAGCATGGGGGCTTTTGTGGCAGATGCTGCAATTAAGCAGATGATAGAGGCAGGGCTGGCACCTAAGAAAGCAAATGTAATAATCCTTGGCATCACATTTAAAGAGAACTGTCCGGATACTCGAAATAGCAAGGTGGTTGATATTATTAAGCGATTGAAGGAATATGATATTAATCCTATTGTATCGGACTCATGGGCCGACAAAGAAGTTGCAAAGTACGAGTATGGTGTTGAGTTGGTGCCTTTTGAATCTCTTCCAAAAGCAGATTGTCTAATTGTTGCTGTAGGACATAAAGAATTTAGAAATATGTCTACAATGCAATTGAAGACTTTGTTCAAGGACACGCCGGATGATGAGAAGGTTCTTATCGATGTAAAAAGTTTATACAGGTTGGATGAATTGAAAGCTTCTGGTCTGCGATTCTGGAGGTTATAAAAATGTCGTTATTTTCTGAGAAAACATTGATGATAACAGGAGGTACGGGAAGCTTTGGAAATGCTGTGCTAGATCGTTTTCTTCTGACAGATATCGGAGAAATTCGGATATTCTCCCGAGATGAAAAGAAGCAAGATGATATGAGACATGATTTTCAAGTGCGGATGCCTGAGGTTGCCGAAAAAATCAAATTCTATATAGGAGATGTCAGAGACCTTCAGTCATGTAAAAACGCTATGCATGGCGTTGATTATATATTTCATGCTGCTGCGCTAAAGCAGGTCCCGTCTTGTGAATTTTTTCCGATGGAAGCTGTAAAAACTAATATTATAGGAACGGATAATGTTCTTACAGCAGCTATAGAGGAAGGAGTAGAAGCGGTTATTTGTCTTTCTACAGATAAAGCTGCATATCCTATTAATGCAATGGGAAAATCAAAATCATTAGAAGAATCTGTGGCTATCGCAAAAAGTCGGTACAGTGGGAAAACGAAAATTTGTTGTACGCGATATGGAAATGTTATGTGTAGTCGGGGTTCGGTGATTCCACTCTGGATTGATCAGATAAAAGCTGGTAATCCAGTAACAGTGACTGAGCCTAAGATGACGCGTTTTATTATGAGCCTTGAGGAAGCTGTAGATCTAGTGATTTATGCATTTGAAAATGGCGAAAACGGAGATCTTTTTATTATGAAAGCGCCAGCTTGTTCAATAGGATTGCAGGCAGAAGTTGTATGTGAGCTGTTTGGTGGAAAAAAGGAAGAGATTAAGGTTATAGGAATTCGTCATGGGGAAAAAATGTATGAGACCTTGCTTACCAATGAAG
>CAVDGK010000085.1:0-7324 GCA_963607995.1 Oscillospiraceae bacterium
CGGATTTCTTTCTGAAAATGCAGATTTTGCAGAAAAATGCGAAGCAAACGGCATTACCTTTATCGGTCCGACGGCAGATATGATCCGGGGAATGGGAGATAAGCAGTCAGCCAGAAGCCTTATGCGTTCAAAAGGCGTTCCGGTGGTGCCGGGGTCTGATGGTCTTGTGGGCAGTGCCGAAGAAGCTTTGAAAATCGCTGAAGAAGTGGGATTTCCTGTGCTGATCAAAGCATCGGCCGGAGGCGGAGGCCGGGGCATGCGGACGGCCAATGATGCTTCCGAGATTGCCGCTGCTTTCAGTGAAGCCCGTGCAGAGGCTTTGGCGGCCTTTGGGGATGGTTCCCTTTATCTTGAAAAACTCATCCAAAATCCTCACCACATCGAATTTCAGATTTTAGGGGATTCCAAGGGGAATATTGTCCAGCTGGGAGAGCGGGACTGCTCACTTCAGAGAAGAAAGCAGAAGGTTCTGGAAGAATCGCCGGCTTCCTGTCTTGATGAAAAGACCAGAACAGCCATGGGAAAAGCCGCCATTAAAGCCGCTAAAGCTGTTAATTACGTCAGTGCCGGTACAGTTGAATTTGTACTGGACCATGAGGGACATTTCTATTTCATTGAAATGAATACCCGTATTCAGGTGGAGCATCCGGTGACGGAAATGGTTACAGGCATTGATCTGGTTCGCGAGCAGATTCGTATTGCAGCAGGTCTTAAGCTCTCTTTTAAGCAGAGTGATATTAAGCTTAATGGCCATGCCATTGAATGCCGCATCAATGCGGAAGATCCTAAAAATGATTTCCGTCCCTGTCCGGGAAAGGTAACCTTCCTGCATTTTCCGGGAGGAAATGGTGTCCGGGTCGAAAGCGCTCTTTATCCGGGAGCTGAGATTTCGCCTTTCTATGATTCTATGGTGGGCAAGATTATTGTCCACGCCCCCAATCGTCTGGAAGCCATCCGGCGCATGCGCATGGCCCTTATTGAAACCGTGGTTGAAGGGGTGACCACTAATGTGGATTTCCTCTATCTGATTCTCTTTAATCCGGATTTTATTTTGGGTAAGATCGATACCTCTTTCCTGGATCAGAATGTGGATGGATTTTTAAAATGGCAGAAGGACAGTGAAAAGAAGGCTGATAAATGACCAATTTGTTTATGAGAAAGCGCAGGACGCTTCTGTCCTATAAAAAGCTGCTGGACAGCCGGACCGAAAGAATTACAGCCGGCCGGCGGCTTTCAATGCTTTTTGATAATGGAAAATATGAAAAACTTTATGCTGATTTAAAGACCCGGGATCCTTTGGATTTTCCGGATTACAAGGCAAAAAGAGAGGCCATAAAAAATCGCTCCGGTGAAAATGATGCGCTTATTGCCGGAGTGGGTCTTGCCGGCGGGGTTCGGATCTGTGCAGCGGAGCTTGACCGTCAGATTTTCATGGGCAGTATGGGAACTGTTGTGGGAGAGAAGCTGACACGGCTGATCGAGAAAGCCGGGAATGAAAATCTACCCCTCGTTGTTTTTTCTGCCAGTGGCGGAGCCCGGATGCAGGAAGGCCTTTATTCCCTGATGCAGATGGCAAAAACATCTGCTGCCATTGAAAGATTCCGTAAAAAAGGTGGTCTTTTTATTTCCGTGATGACAAATCCAACCACCGGCGGTGTCAGTGCCAGTTATGCCAGTCTTGGAGATATTATCCTGGCTGAACCTAATGCCCTTATAGGCTTTGCCGGTCCACGAGTCATTGAGCAGACCATTAGAAAGAAACTTCCGGAAGGATTTCAGAGAGCGGAATTTCAGATGGAACATGGCTTTGTTGACAAGATTGTCAGTCGAAGAGACATGAAAGAAACCATTATGCAGCTCCTTTACCTTCACGGATTTAAACCTGAGTTTACTGAAAATGATTCGGAAAAAATTGGTGCAAACAAAGGGCTGTCTGGTTCTGAATACAATGAAGAAAAGGACGGAGCAAAAGCCGGCTCTGGTATTCAGCTGACAGAAGAAAATGAAAATGTTTCCTCTTTACAGCAGAAAGTTGAGTATGCTCAGACAGACAGCTTGATGGATGAAAATAGCTTTTCTATGAGCACGGACAGTGAGCTTTTATCATCACTTTCAAATCTGACAGCCTACGAAAGACTCATGATGGTGCGGGCGGCAGAAAGGCCTAAGATTACGGATTATATTCCGGCCCTCTTTGATGATTTCATAGAATTGTGCGGCGACCGTTTGAGCGGAGAAGATGCTGCTATTATGGGCGGTATCGGACTTTTAAAGGGCATGCCGGTAACGGTTATCGGCCATCGAAAAGGCAAAACTGCCGAAGAAAACATGAGCTGTAATTTCGGTATGGCTTCTCCGGAAGGCTACCGTAAGGCATTACGGCTTATGGAAGAGGCGGAAAAATTTCATCGTCCGGTTATTACCTTTATTGACACACCGGGGGCTTATCCCGGCATGGAAGCGGAAGAGCATGGACAGAGCATAGCGATAGCCGAAAATCTTGCCCGTATGAGCAGCCTTCGGGTTCCCACCATCAGTATCGTTACCGGTGAAGGAAACAGCGGCGGGGCCCTTGCCATCGGTGTGACGGACCAGATCTGGATGCTGGAAAATGCTGTTTATGCCATTCTATCTCCCGAAGGTTTTGCTTCAATTCTCTGGAAAGATGCCAAAAGGGCTGCCGAGGCCTGTGACCTTATGAAGATTACGGCACCGGAACTTTATCAGCGGGGCTTTATCGAAAAGGTTATTCCTGAGGGAAATGGAGGCATTCAGAAGAATTTTGAAAAAGTTATGGAATCTTTAAAAGAAAGCCTTGCGGATACCTTGCAGAAACTTTCTCAAATGGATACCGATGAACTGATAAATAAACGCTACGAGCGTTATCGTCATATTGAAGGTGACATGGCGCCAATAGGCGGGGAAGGGGCAGAAAATAAATGAAATCCGGATTAAAAATCATGGGAATCGGAAGAGCCCTTCCGAAAAAATGCGTGACAAATGACGATATGAGCCATCTTGTGGAAACATCAGATGAATGGATCCGCACACGTACCGGCATCGAAACCCGTTATATCTGTGAAAATGAAACGCAGGCAACATTAGCGGTGCAGGCCGGACGTGAGGCTATAGAAGATGCAGGAATTGATCCTTCCGATATAAAACTGTGCCTTGTGGCTTCCACTACGCCGACTTATGTCATGCCCTCAACGGCCTGTCTTGTAGCCGGTGAACTTGGTCTTCCGGAAGAATGCGCTGCCATGGATATCAATGCAGCCTGCAGCGGGTTTATTTATGGATGTAAAACAGCCTCAGATTGGCTTAATGCAGAAGATGAAGCAGAATTTGAAAATAATGAAGCGGCTCAAAATGCTCAGACTACAAAAAATGTCTGCGATTTAAATGAAATTCGGGATACAGAAAATGGTTGCGGTAAGGCAGAAAAAATAAAACCCAAAAATACGCAGAATAAGGAACGAAAGTATGCGCTGCTTATTGGCGCTGAGCAGTTCTCCCGCATTCTTGATTTTACCGACAGAGGAACGTGTGTGCTCTTCGGGGACGGGGCAGGAGCTGTGATTTTGGGACTGGATGAGACGAAGAAATTTGTCAGTTCCTTTGGCGTCCGCAGTGACAGGACAGCCCTTACTTGCCCGGGTGTTGGTTATGAGCATGCTCATGTAACCATGGATGGACAGGCGGTATTCCGGTTTGCTGTGGAAGTTATCGGAAAGACTTTAAAGGACCTTGCGTCTAAGAGAGGGATTCCTCTTGAAGATGTGGATGAAATTGTATGCCATCAGGCAAATCGCCGTATTCTTCAGAGTACGGCCCGTCATCTTGATCTTCCGCTTGAGAAATTCTTTATGAATCTTCAGACCTATGGCAATACTTCATCGGCCAGTATTCCCATGGCCCTCTATGATTTAAAGAAAGAAGGCAGGCTGAGGGAAGGTAAAACCATTTACTGTGTCGGATTTGGAGCCGGCTTGACTTACGGCGGCATTAGTTTAGATTTTTGATCAATACACAGAGCACTAAAGCCGTTTCGTGCGTATTGATAATGTGAAAGTAGAAGAGGTTTTGATATGAAATATTTAAATGAAATTTTAGGGACAAAATATCCCATCATTCAAGGCGGTATGGCTAATATTGCCACAGGTACATTTGCAGCCGCCTGCTCCAATGCAGGAGCCTTGGGCATCATCGGTTCAGGTGGCATGAATGCGGAAAAACTGGAAGAAGAAATCCATATCGCCCGCTCACTTACCGATAAACCCTTCGGCGTCAACCTTATGCTTATGAATCCGTATTGCGATGATATGGCTGACGTTATCGCCAGGGAAAATGTTAAATTCGTTACGACAGGTGCCGGATCTCCCGGTAAATATATGGCTAAATGGAAAGAAAAAGGGATCACCGTTATACCGGTATCAGCCTCCGTCCTTCTGGCAGAGCGCCTGGTAAAAGAAGGAGCCGACATGATCATTGCCGAAGGCACTGAAAGCGGCGGCCATGTAGGGGAAATGACAACCCTGACCCTTGTTCCCCAGATGGTGGATGCTTTAGATGTGCCGGTTATTGCAGCCGGCGGCGTGGCAGATGGCCGTCAGCTGGCTGCTGTCATGGCTCTTGGAGCCTGCGGTGTGCAGATCGGTACGATTCTTCTGGCTTCCAATGAATGCCCGATTCATGAGAATTACAAAAATGCTGTTGTGGCTGCTAAAGATAATGGCACGGTCGTTACCGGCCGCAGTGTCAACGCTCCCACCAGAATTCTAAAAAATAAAATGGCTCGTCTTTATGTCCGTCGTGAAAAAGAAGGAGCAAACCGGGAAGAACTGGAGAAGTTCACGCTTGGTTCTTTGAGAAAAGCTGTATTTGACGGCAATGTGGATGAAGGATCTCTTATGGCAGGACAGGTCAGCGGTCAGGTGAAAGATATCCGTCCGGTAGCGGCTATATTTGAGCAGCTTATCCGCGAAGCCAAAGAAGTTGGAGCAAAGATGCCGGCCATCACAGATGGACTTATGTAAAATTGCAGGAGCATATTTTGATACACAGAGCAAGGTCTATGCACCCCTGCTAAGGCAGACCCTCGAGGAGGCCGGCACTTAAAAATAAAGTAGTTCCATTCTCACTACGTTCGAAGGAACCGCTGCTCGACGAGGGTCGCGG
This sequence comes from Oscillospiraceae bacterium, assembly GCA_963607995.1. Classification (GTDB taxonomy): domain Bacteria; phylum Bacillota; class Clostridia; order Lachnospirales; family Lachnospiraceae; genus Chordicoccus. The sequence continues at coordinate 5,179 of CAVDGK010000085.1, forward strand.
AAGCGTGTCTTGCCGTGCAGGAGTGATAGGACCAGCTCGTACGTTTCAAAAAACTGTATATTAAAAAAACGAGGATTTTATGAAATTAGCATTTTTATATGCCGGTCAGGGAAGTCAGAAGGCCGGTATGGGTAAAGATTTTTATGAAAAATATCCCGCTTTTGCTGAAGTAATCGATAAAGCAGATGACTCTCTCTCCTTTGATCTTAAGAAAACCATGTTTGAGGATCCGGACGGGTGCCTAAGCCAGACCGCATACACCCAGCCGGCTCTTGCCGCTTATGCAGCCGGTGTGACACGCCTCCTTTATGAGGAGGGCATCTATCCGGAATATACAGCCGGTTTAAGCCTGGGAGAATATTCAGCTCTTCATGCAGCCGGTGTATTTGATACAGACGAATTGATCAGAATCACTGCAAAGCGTGGCGGTTTCATGACTAAGGCCGGTGAGGGCATGGAAGCTCTTATGTGTGCTGTCATGGGATATGATGCTGAAAAGCTGGAGAAACTTTGCGCAGAGGTCACGGCATCCGGTATTGGCAAAGCAGAGATTTCAAACTTCAATGCCACTGGACAAATCGTGATCTCCGGTGAGGTTAAAGCCGTGGAAGAAACTGCAAAAAGGGCAGCCGATGACGGGGCGAGAAGAACCGTTATATTAAATACCAGCGGTGCTTTCCATACATCCTTCATGGCTCCGGCAGGGGAAGAACTTAAAAAAGAACTTTCAAAAATGCATTTTAAGGAAATGAAAATGCCTGTAATCTTCAATGCCACAGGCCTTCCTATACAGGAAAATGAAAATCTCACAGACCTTTTAGTTGCCCAGATCCAAAACCCGGTACGCATGGAACAGACTCTTGGCTTCCTGGCTGAGAGAGGCGTTGATACCATTATCGAAATCGGACCGGGAAAGACCTTAAGTGGTTTTGTCCGTCATACGGTGAAAGGCATCAAAACCATTTCCATTGATAAGGCGGAGGATTTGGAAAAAGCATTTTCTCTCTGCAGGGAATAGTAAAAGGCAGGAATAACTTAGCTTCAACTATTCCATTAAAAAAAAACAAAAATGTGAACATTTCATTTCGATAGGGTGTAATGAAAGGATTTAACATGAAGAAACTTGAAAATCAGACAGCTCTTATTACGGGAGCATCCCGGGGAATCGGCAAAGCCATAGCCATGGCCCTTGCCGGCGAAGGAGCTAATGTGGTTATAAATTATGCCGGAAATGAAGAAGCTGCGGAAGAAACAGCATCTCTTTGCCGCGATATGGGTGTGGAAGCCATTTGCGTTAAGGCAGATATTTCCGATGAAAATGCCTGGGCAGACATGGTGGAAAAGGCAAAGAGCCTGACTGGCCGCCTTGACATTCTCGTTAATAATGCAGGCATTAATCGGGATAATCTTCTTTTTCGCATCAGTGAAGAAGATTTTGATGCCGTGCTCAAAACTAATCTTTATGGATGCTTTCATGGTTTAAAAAGCGTTTACCGTTTGATGATGAAGCAGCGGTATGGTCGCATTATTAACATCAGTTCGGTGGTAGGCCTACATGGAAATGGAGGCCAGGCTAATTATGCAGCGGCCAAGGCAGGCATTATCGGCCTGACAAAATCCATGGCCAAGGAGCTATCAAGCCGGGGCGTGACTGTCAATGCCATTGCGCCGGGCTTTATTGAAACGGATATGACTAAAGCTATGCCGGAGGCTGCAAAGGAGGCGGCTCTTAGTCAGATTCCAATGAAGAGCCTTGGAAAGCCGGAGGATATAGCCCAGACGGCTCTCTTTCTGGCGTCACCGGAAAGTCGGTATATTACAGGTCAGGTTATAAGTGTCGATGGAGGAATGGGAATATGAGACGCGTTGTGATAACAGGTATGGGCATAGTCAGCCCTCTTGGAAATAATCTTGAAGAAAATTGGAAAGCCGTAAAAGATGGCAAATGCGGTATCGGCCCCATTACACATTATGATACAACAGGACGTCTGGTGACGCTGGCCGGTGAGGTGAAGAACCTTGATCTAGAACTTTACATGAAAAAGAAAGATTTCAGAAAAATGGATGGTTATACCCGTTTTGCCATGGTGGCAGCTATTCAGGCCTGCGAAGATGCAGGAATTTCTGAAATTAAAGAGGACAGAAG
>CAVDGK010000086.1:0-7284 GCA_963607995.1 Oscillospiraceae bacterium
GGAAAATACTGGCCAGATCCTTTACCAGTTCACGGAAATCGATACGGCCGTCTGCCGTAAAATAGAAAAGAAGCTTGCTGTCATCAAAAGCATATTCTGCGGCGATGAGCTTCATTTCAAGCCCCCGCTCCAGGATCTTCTTGCGGCAGATTTTCAAGGCATCCTTTTCTTTTAAGGCATAATCCTGCTCTTTCGCCGTGTCTTCTTCTGTTGCAATACGCAGAACCTCTTTAAGAGGCTGCCGGATCTTATCATCTTCCAGTTCCATCGGTGCTACCTTGACCCGGCCGTACTCGATGCCTCTGGCTGTTTCAACGATGACGGCATCATCGTACTTAATCGGCAGGTCCTTGGGGTCAAAATAATACATCTTTCCCCCATGACGGAACCGAACACCTATAATTTTAGCCATTCATATTCTCCCTGATGGAAAGCAGCAGCAGCTCAACCGTAAGCTCGAATGTCACATTAGCCCGCAGTCTCTCTTCCGCTCTCTGGATGCTTTGAAGGATTTCCTCCAAACCCGGATAAGAGCACTTCACTGCCTGCTCCCTGATATCTTTCATTTCTTTCTTAAAGACAAGATTGTCTATTTCTTTAGTTGCTTTGTACATCAAAACATCCCTGAACCAAAGAGTGAGAATATCAAGATAGTCCTGGATATTTTGCTTCTCCGCCGATATTTCCTTAACGTAATCCACCAGTTCCACGATGGGAATACGATCAATCTTTCTTAAAATATTGATCATCTGGTTTGTCATCGTCATATAAGAATCATCGAAAACGATCTCCTTTGCACGTCCGATATTGCCCTGTGCAAAGGCCGCTGCTATCTCAGCTTCATACTGTGGGACTTCATATTCCTTGGTCAAGTATCTGATAACCTCCCTGTCCGGAACCGGCTTTAAATTAAGAACTACACAACGCGAGTTAATGGTTGGAAGCAGGGCTTCCGACGCCTGAGTAAGTAATAGGAATATCGCATATTCCGGTGGTTCTTCAATGGTTTTTAAGATGGCATTCTGTGCCTGAGGATTCATCTTTTCGGCATCAGCTATGATAAAAACCTTATATTTTCCCTCGTAAGGCTTCAAGGCAGCCATATTGACCACCTGCTCCCTCACCTCGTCAACCGAGATCAGATTCGGCTTTTCATGGGAAACAAAGACAATATCCGGATGATTATGATTCAGTGCTTTATGACAGGCCTTGCATTCAAGACAGGCTTCTTCGCCGCCCTTTTCGCATTCAAGTGCCATGGCAAAAAGAGAGGCAAGCATTTTCTTGCCGGAACCTTTATCCCCGGCCAGAATATAAGCATGTGAAATTTTTCCTGTTTTAAGTGCATTTCGAAAATGACGGATAATATCCTCATGACCGATCACACTATTAAATCCCTGTGCTGCCATTTTCCGTCTCCTCCGATCAGGACTGTCTGCAAAGTGATGTCAAAATATTCTTCATTATAACATGCTTAAAATGTAATCTTCAACCTCCTGAAGGCAGTCCTCTATATCCCCATTATTATCAAAACGCTTTGTAATGTCAGCCTCCGTAATACAGGTCTCAGAAAAATCCATGCAATCTGCCAAAAAGCGGCGGCACACCTCCTGGTAATTGGGTTTATCCTGTTTGCTCTCCCGCTTAATCGAACGCAGAAGCCGGTTTTCATCATTTACTTCAATATAAAGGGGCACCACTGTGCTGTGTCCATAATATTTTCGAATCTTTACATAAGACTCCAGTGTACCGATGGCAAGATAATTAAATTTCTCAGAATCCGTATCTTTGTCATCTGCCGTAAAATAGGTCCAGGGTCCGGCAACGGTTTCATAAGTCCGCTCTTCAATGACACGACCTTGGCTTCGCATCTCTTCCAGTTTATCCCGGTCAACGAAATGGTATTCACGGCCATCTTCTTCCCCAGCCCGGATGGGCCGTGTGGTATAGATCACCAGGGGATGAAGGCCTAATTTATCATTCTGCATCAGCGTACTATAGATCTTATCCTTACCTGATGCACTTTTTCCCATAATATAAAATATCTTTCCCATATTATTTTCTGCAATTCCCAAACATATTTTTAAATAGCATTCACCGTGTGTCCCAGCATTTCATCAATTTCAAAAAGGGCTTTTTCCAGTCTCTTAAACCCTTCCTCGCTGTCAGCACAGGATGTCATAGCCAGAGCATAATGAGGCATTACTTTCTCCATAACAAGGTGATAATCTTCCCTTAAAATATCGGCCAGCTTCTTACCATCCATCTTTGCCGGATCCGTTAAGATCACGATCTTGGATGGATCTGCCTTAATGCCGTTTGCACCCGGATCAAGGAGCTTTAGATTTTTCAGCTCCTTTAATTTCTCCCGACAGGCCTTAAGATGCAAAGCATAAGGATTGAAATAAGCTTCGCCATTTTCCTCCAAAGTATGGATACAGGAAGTAATGGATGCCATAAGAATATATGAAGGGCTGGAAGATTCATAAACATCCATCCATTCATGGAGTTTTTCCGTTGGAATCCGGCCCGTCACGTTATGAAGAACCGATGTCTGGGTCAGGGAAGGCAGCGTCTTATGAAGGCTGTGTATAACAAGGTCCGCACCCTTATTTATAGCTGAAGCCGGGAAATAGGGATGGCGTGATAAATGAGCACCGTGAGCTTCATCCACAATGAGCACAGCTCCGTGGGCATGAACTGTTTCAGCAATGGAAGCGATGTCCGATACAATACCCTCATAGGTAGGAGATGTAATAACCACTGCTGAGCAAGGCCATTGTTCCAAGGCATCTTTTACATCCGTTGCTTCAATGGGGCCCGGCACATCTTCCGTCAGATTTCTCGGCTTTAAAATATGGCTCTTTAAATGCAAAAGAGAGGCTGCATGATAAACAGATCTGTGGCAGTTTTCAGCCATAAGAAAATGATCTCCGAAATTCACCGCTGCACTGATGGCTGCAAGGTTTGAAGCCGTGGAACCATTCACGGAAAATATGGTGGCTTTTGTGCCATAAAATGCCGCTGCCCTCTCCATTTCTTCTTTCAGGATTCCTTCTGCCTCATGGAGATCATCGAACCCCGGTATTTCCGTAATATCGATAGATGCCGGTGCGACTTCCATTCCAAGAAATGGATTGGCTTCCTTCTGTCTTTTGTGTCCCGGCATATGAAAGCCGTAGTCATTTCCATGACTGTATTCCAGGAGTTTTTCCTCCAGTTTCATGTCTCTCCCCCGTCTAAAGATGTTTTAACGATTCAAAGTCTAGCCAAAGATCTTGCTAATAGAGTGGTGAACCTTTACCGTATTTTCAGTGCCATTCAAATCCAGGCTGTTTTTTACACCCTGAACCGATAACCTACGCCCCAGATAGTTTCAATGTACTGAGGCTTAGCTGTATCAAATTCGATCTTTTCGCGAATCTTTTTAATATGCACTGTTACCGTGGCAATATCGCCGATGGTTTCCATATTCCAGATTTTTCTGAAAAGTTCCTCTTTGCTATACACATGGTTCGGATTTTCTGCCAGGAAAGTCAGAAGGTCAAATTCCTTGGTGGTGAACTGAGTCTCCACTCCATTTACCCAAACTCGGCGAGCTGTGGTATCAATTTTCAGGCCGCGGATCTCGATAACATGATTTTTCGGAGCCCGGCTCGACATCAGTCTTTCGTACTGGGCCAGATGAGCCTTTACACGGGCTACCAGCTCTGAAGGTGAAAATGGTTTCGTCATGTAATCATCGGCACCGAAACCAAGGCCTCGGATCTTGTCAATATCATCCTTCTTGGCAGATACCATAATGATCGGTGTATTTTTCTCCTCTCGAATACGTTTGCAGATTTCAAATCCATCCATACCCGGCAGCATCAGATCCAGGATAAAAAGGTCATAATCCTTCGACAGGGCATTCTGAAGTCCCTTCTCTCCATTGCCCTCGATTTCAACCTCAAAACCTGAGAGCTCCAGATAATCCTTTTCCAGTTCAGCAATGGCTTCTTCGTCTTCTATGATCAGTATTTTACTCATACGTTCTCCTTATATTTTCTTAAAACAAAATACATAATAGTTCCTTCGCCTTCCCGGCTTGAGGCCCATACCCGGCCGCTGTGATCTTCGATGATCTTCCGCACAATGGAAAGGCCTATACCCGAACCGCCCTGGGCTGAATGTCTCGAGGAATCCGTCCGGTAAAAACGGTCGAAAATGTGGCCGATGTCCTTAGCGGCAATACCTTTGCCATTGTCCTCGATGGCTACCTGAATATCATCCCCGGTATCGGTAATATTCATGCTGATGCGTTTTTCATTCTTATCCATATACTTCAGGGAGTTGCTGATAATATTGTTGATAACCCGGCGGATCTGCTCTGCATCTGCAATGATCTCGTCATTTTCATCACTCTGGCAGCTGTACTTGAAGGCCACATTCTTCTGCTCCAACTCCAGCCCCAGCTCCTCTGCCGCGTCATCAAAGAAATCCTTCACCCGAACCCGGGTAAAATTATAAGGAATCCGGTTAGTATCAATCTTGGAATAGAAAGTCAGCTCATTAATAAGATGATCCATTTCATTGGCCTTATTCTGGATAGTCCGGATGTACTTGTCCATCTTCTCCGGCGTATCTGCCACTCCATCCATAATGCCTTCCACGTAGCCCTTAATAGCCGTAAGCGGTGTTTTAAGATCATGGGAGATATTGGAGATCAGTTCCCTGTTTTCGGCATCAAAACGGGTGGATTCTTCATTGGCGGTTTTCAGCCGCTTCCGCATTTCCTCGAAATCTTCGCACAGTTCCCGCATTTCCGGCGAGCCCTCCGGTTCGATGGTGAAATCCAGATTGCCGTCCTTGATATTCTTGGTAGCCTTTGTCAGCTTCAGGATAGGCGCTGAAATGGCACTGTAGATCCAGATGCTTAAAATGCAGGCCGTGATCAGCAGAATAACCAGGATTGAAAATAGTATGACCATGGCAAAGGATTTTCCATTGGCCGATATATTTTCAAGATCGATGCCATATTTGGTCTGGATCTCATGTAATTTGAAAAATCCCACACCCAGGATGGTAATAAATCCCAGTCCCACGGGCACCAGGATGATCAGTAAAAAGGATATGATAAGCCTTGTTTTCAGCTTCATAGCGCACCTCCGTAAGTCTACTTATTATAGCATACTAACGGATAGGGTTTTCTAAACATTCTCTAAAAAGAGTATATTCATAGAGCTACTTTATATGAAAAAAACTGCCGGATCTTCTCCGACAGTTTTGTATAGAATTTCAATGCACAGAGCAAGGCCTATGCATCAAAAACTTACGCAAGTATGATTCCTGCATCACAGATATTTTTCCATATAAACGCAGATAAACCGCGGATCTATGTCCTTTCTCACCACGTCTTTTGGCGTCCTTGCCTTCAGGGTTTCCGGATTCATATCCTCCCTTGCCTTGTAACCAAGCTTTTCATAAAAGCCTGCAGCTTCCTCCCGGCTGGTGATAATAATATGGCTGTAGCCAAGCTCCTTAGCCCATGCCTCCGCTGCCTCAATGCCCAGCCTTCCGGCTCCGCATCCTCTTGCCGTGGAAACCGTTGCCACCCTCTCGATCTTAGCCGCTTTCATTTCCGGCAGTTCATGGAGGCGGTTGGTGCTGAGCGGTTTTCCATTATCATCAAGAACCAGGATATATTTATCATCCACAGCATCACCGGAAAATTCATTTTCAAGAGTCAGGTCAAAACCAAAGACCATGGCTTCTGTCCGGATATAATAGACCCCGGCTCTCTGCCATTCTTCTTCCACTCGCAGTGCTTTCATAATCCATCCTTTCGTTCCCAATTATTTCCTGTTCGGATCCGACTGTTCTTTATTCTTGATTACTATTCTAAAAAGCATTTACTATGATGTCCGACACATAGCTCCATAGTCCCGTCATCTTCTCTTGATCGAAAATCCACTACTCTTCCCATTTGATCACGGCCTTTTCCACTTTATTGACAATTATATCGATAAGAGTTGTAATGACACCCACCACCACGATACCAGCCAGTACCGCCCGGTAATCGGCAAAGCTTTTGTATTTTTCGATGAAGTAACCCATGCCCAGATTAATGCCCAGCATTTCCGCACCGGAAAGGCACATAAAAGCCCCCCGAAGACTCTTGGAAACGCTCTTAATGATCTCTGGCAGGCAATAGGGTGCAATAACCTTAGGCAGCATGGACAGACCACCTACGCCCATGGTACGAGCCGCCTCAATGAGGGATTTATCGATTTGTCCCACCCGGACCACCATACCCTGAAATGTTGGCCAAAATACCGCAAAGAAAATAACGGCGATGGCTGCCTGTCTAAAGGTAGAAAAAATCATAATCAGATACGCCGAAAACATAAGAGGCGGAATCAGAGTAATAACATTGGACATAGGAAGCAGAACTTCCCGGATTCTTGGCACCCAGCCTGCCAGAAGACCGATCAAAGTTCCCAGGATAATTCCTAAAAGGAAGCCCCAGAAAAGCAAAGTCAGAGATCCCCAGATATCCGGCAGAATCTCATCGGATTTTTCAACAAAAATATGAAAAAGGCCTTCCGGTGAAGGAATCAGCAGATCATTTTTCACCAAACCTATTTTGTAAGATACATCCCAGATAAGAAAGAAAGCAAATACCAAAAAGGCAATATCCGATGTGCTTTTCTTCTTTGTCATCTGAAGTCTTACCAGATAAAGGACATAGATAATGACCAGCACCACTATATAAGGAATGCAGCCATAATAGGTTTTGTGTACTGTGAGATAAGGGCAGAAAAAAGAAACCAGCATATTAGTTGCAAAAAGCAGTGTCACCAATATAAATTCCACCGAAAGCAGGGATTTTGGAATTTTGTTTTTCATAACCGCACCTCCGCATCGATCTGGTCTTCAACATGGGCATAAAAACTGGCAATCAGCTTCCTGTGAAGCTTTTCATATATTTCTGTCCCGGCAAGGTCATCCCTTTTCCGGGGATGAGGAATTTTCACATCAATAATGGTTCGAATCTTTCCCGGTTCCATAACCACGATGCGGTCCGCCAGAAGAATTGCCTCGTCAATATCATGGGTGACAAAAACCGCTGTCTTATTTTCTTCTTTAATGAGGCGAGACACCATTTCCTGAAGTTCCAGTCTCATTTTTGGATCAATAGCCCCAAAAGGCTCATCAAAAAGCAGGATTTCCGACTCCAGTGCCAATGCCCTGGCCACCGCCACTCTCTGTTTCATACCGCCGCTTAACTGGCTGGGGTATTTA
>CAVDGK010000087.1:0-7052 GCA_963607995.1 Oscillospiraceae bacterium
TCTCACCATTTTTAAGCGGTACATTGAAATCGCAGCGGCAAAGAACTCTCTTGCCTTTTACATTGATATCATCTACAGATTTCTTATTCAGCATGGGATTCCTCCTTTTTTGGGTCACTTCACAACTTTATTTTTACCAGGCAGTTACGCAAAAGAGCCTGCCCGACTAAATACTTAGTTAAAACATAAGGGTCCGATCCCATCTTAGCAGGACCGAACCCTTTTTCGTTTCTTACAATTATTTGTTCAGCAGCTTGCCGAAATATTTGATTGTACGGCACATATTAGATGTGAAGGAGTTTTCATTGTCATACCATGAAACTACCTGAACTTCTGTTGTACCATTTTCCATTTCGTTAACCATAGTCTGTGTTGCATCGAACAGAGAACCATAAGTCATACCAACGATATCCTTAGAAACGATCTGATCTTCGTTATAACCGAAGGATTCGTTTGTAGCAGCCTTCATAGCAGCATTAACTTCTTCAACTGTAACCTTGCCGTTAACAACAGCTGTAAGGATTGTTGTAGAACCTGTCGGAACCGGTACACGCTGTGCAGAACCGATGAGCTTGCCATTCAGTTCCGGGATAACAAGGCCGATAGCTTTAGCAGCACCTGTGCTGTTGGGAACGATATTCTCAGCGCCTGCACGGCTTCTTCTCTTATCACCCTTTCTCTGCGGACCATCAAGGATCATCTGATCACCTGTATAAGCATGGATTGTAACCATGATACCGGACATGATCGGGCACAGATCGTTAAGAGCCTTAGCCATAGGAGCTAAGCAGTTTGTTGTGCAGGATGCAGCAGAGATGATGTGATCATCAGCTGTCAGTGTCTTGTGGTTTGTGTTGTAAACGATAGTCTTCAGATCGTTGCCAGCCGGAGCAGAGATGATAACGTTCTTTGCACCTGCATCGATATGAGCCTGAGCTTTAGCTTTAGATGTATAGAAACCTGTGCACTCAAGAACAACATCGATGTCCAGGTCTCCCCACGGAAGCTTGGAAGCATCTGCTTCTTTGTAGATTTCGATTTCTGTACCATCAACGATAATGGAATGATCTGTGCAGGAAACCTTATCAGCCAGAGCATAACGACCCTGAGATGAATCATATTTCAGAAGATATGCAAGCATATCCGGGCTTGTCAGATCGTTGATAGCAACGATTTCAAAGCCTTCAGCACGGAACATCTGACGGAAAGCCAGACGACCAATACGACCAAAACCATTAATTGCAACTTTAACTGCCATAATAAGAAACCTCCTGAGTTTAACCTATTGTGTTAAATATTATTCAAACGCCATATGCATTTTACTTAATGTATTTTAAAAATACAAGTCTTTTATTATATTTTTACAAATTTCGGTTCTCTTTTTTCATAATATGCTACATGACTAAAGCCAATTTTCCTAAGCAATGCCGCAGTTTTACCAAAAGCAAAACCAATGCTGAAGGATTGGTGGGAATCACTTCCCATGGTAATAAGCTCACCCCCCAGTTCTTTGTAGCGTTTAAGAACCGCTGCCGATGGATTTGGATTTCCCAGTTTTTTCCGGATTCCCGCTGTATTGACCTCAAGTGCCCTGTCATATCGAATCAGTGTTTTCAGGATTTCATCCAGCACATCGGCATAATCTTCATACCTGTAACTTTTATTTTCCGTATTGCCATACCTGACAATATAATCCAAATGTCCGAGAGAATCAAAACTATGAAACAGTTTTATATCCTCAAGAGTTTCGTGAAAATACTGCCGATAAATCTCCGCGGCTTCCACTCCCTGGAAAGTTTCAGGATAATAAGGATCTGCTCCATTAACAAGATGCTGAGAACCGATGCAGAAATCAAAAGGATATTCTTTCATGAGAGCCTCATACTGCTCTCCCAGCTGCGGCTGCATTCCCATTTCTATACCGATCAGGACTTTGATTTCTTTTTTATATTTTTCTTTAAGAAAATTTAGCGCCTCAAAATAAGCATTTTTATCAAAATCAAAGACATATTCATCATCCGGATAATCCAAATCCAGGTGATCTGTCAAGCAGATATAGGGCAAATGAAGCTGAATTGCTTTTTTAATATTCTCTTCTGCCGGCGTTTCAGAATCAGCAGAAAAAGAGGAATGAACGTGGGTATCTCCGATCAGCACTGGATGACGCCTCCTCCCAGAACAATATCATTTTGATAAAAGACCACAGCCTGGCCCGGTGTAGGAGCTCTTTGCGGTTCTTCAAAAGTGCATCTTATCTTATCATCTTCCACTTTTTCAATAACAGCATTTGCTCCTTTGTGTGAATAGCGAATCTTGGCCGAAACACGGATTGGTTCCTCAATATCCTCAACAGACATGAAATTAAGATTTTCCGCTATCAGTTCATTTTTAAAAAGGTTATCATTGCTTGAAAGAACAACCTCATTTGTAACTGGTCTGATTTCACTGACAAAGACGGGATAACCAAATGAAAGACCCAGATGCTTTCTCTGGCCAATGGTATAGTGGGTGATACCTTTGTGTTGCCCCAGGATAGTGCCCTCCGGATTCACAAAATTCCCCGGCTTTTCTTCCATTCCCGTATATTCTGAAATGAAAGCAGCATAATTATGGTCAGGAATAAAACAGATTTCCTGAGAATCCGGTTTGTGGGCTACCGGAAGACACTCTTCTTCTGCTATCTTCCGGATTTCCGTTTTATCATACCCACCCAAGGGCATCAGGGTATGGGCAAGCTGATTCTGATTCAGGTTATAAAGTGCATAAGTCTGATCCTTAGGGCTGGGAGCCTTTTTTAAAGCATAACGACCATTAGGAAGCTTTAAGCAGGATGCATAATGACCTGTTGCAATATAATCTGCTCCGATAGACAAGCTCTTCTCCAGAAGAGATTCCCACTTTACATACCGATTACAGGCTATACAAGGATTAGGTGTCCTGCCAGACATATATTCCTGAACAAAATAATCAATAACAGACTTTTTGAATTCTTCCCGAAAATTCATAACATAATGGGGAATTCCGATAATATCTGCCACTCGGCGAGCGTCATCAACAGCTGACAAACCGCAGCAGCCGCCATTTTCAGACTGGCGCGACGGGTCCTCATCCTGCCAGATCTGCATGGTCACACCAATGACATCATAGCCTTCTTTTTTCAAAAGAAATGCCGCAACAGAGCTGTCAACACCTCCGGACATTCCTACAACTACTCGTCCTTTACTCATTTTAACCTCTATTTAAATAAAATCTAAAAACCGCCGCCATTTCTAAGTCTTAAGCAGCCTTCTTTTAAAATTTCCAATACCTCATCCAACTCTTCCGTGGTATTTTCATCAGAAAGAGACATGCGGATGGATGCATGAGCATCCTCATAGCTCATTCCCATAGCTGTCAGAACATGAGAAGGGCTTAGTGAACCGGATGCACAGGCTGATCCTGCAGAGCAGGCAATCCCATGCATATCAAGATAGATAAGAAGTGACTCTCCGTCAAGACCATGATAAGCAATATTGATATGACCGGGCAATCTTTCACCCTCGCCATTTAATGAAGTATCCGGAATCTCAGTCAATATACGCTTCACCAGATAATCTCTTTTTCGGATCAGTGAAACACTTGCCTCTTCCATTTCATTTCCGGCTATTTCAGCGGCTTTTCCAAAGCCCACGATACCGGCCACATTCTCAGTTCCGGCACGTCTTGCCCTCTCCTGCATGCCGCCGTGAATAAAGCTTTTAACCGGTATGCCTTTTTTGATAAATAAAGCTCCTACGCCCTTGGGACCACCAATTTTATGGGCACTGATGCTGAGAAAATCAATAAAATTTTCGGATATATCAATTGAAATATGTCCATAGGCCTGAACGGCATCTGTATGAAAATATATGCCATTTTCATGGGCAATCCGACCAATTTCTCGAATAGGCTCTATAATTCCTGTTTCATTATTGGCACTCATAATGGAAATAAGGCAGGTGTTGTCTGTTATAGCTTCTCGTATTTTTTCCGGGCTTATACTGCCATTTTTTTCCGGGGAAATATAGGTAATCTCAGCTCCTTTTTCTTCCAGATAATGACAGGTTTCCAAAACAGCATGGTGTTCTATTGCACTGGTAATGATATGAGGTTTTTCTTTTCCAAAAGCCTCAAAAGAAGCTTTAAGAACCCAGTTGTCAGCTTCCGTGCCTCCTGATGTAAAATAAATCTCATCAGCTTTAGCTGAAATTACTTTTGCCACCTGTTCTCTTGCCCGTGAAATAGCACTTTTAGCTCTCTGAGCTGAACGGTAAATAGCCGAAGGATTGCCATACTCAGTCGTTAGATAGGGCATCATCTCAGCAAGCACTTCTTTTTTTAGCGGTGCAGTAGCCGCATGATCAAGATAAATTTCTTTCATAGTTCTTCTCTAAATCATTTTCAAAATGAATATCTGTCTTCGTTTCAGCTTGAAGCTGTCAATTTCTATTAACAAATATGAATCATGCATAATTTCATATTTCTAAATAAGATATGTTCATTTTAGCTCATCAGTACAAAACAGCCGCTCCTTGCGGAGCGGCTAATGATCATTTTCTCGGATGTGCCTTTAAATAAACATTTCTCATACGATTCAGACTCAGATTGACATACATCTGCGTGGTGCTGATATCCGAATGTCCAAGCATCTCCTGAAGACTCTTAAGATCAGCGCCATTCTGAATCATGTGAGTGGCAAACGAATGTCTTAAAGTATGAGGTGTAATATCCGTTTCAATCCCGGCCTGTGCCGCATACCCTTTCAGAACTTTCCAAAAGCCCTGTCTGCTCATCTGCCTGCCGCTTGTATTGGTAAAAAAACTGTCCGAATTACTATTTTTTAAAATAGCCGGTCTGCCTTTTTCAAGATATTCTGCCAGTGCTTTCTTGGCTGTCTGACCAAAAGGAATGATTCTTTCATTTTTCTTATCCGTACAGGTAACATAACACATATTCAGATTGACATCCGAAAGTCTCAGGGAAATCAATTCTGAAACCCTCATCCCCGTCGCATACAAAAGCTCCAGCATAGCCATATCCCGAAGACCTTTTGGAGTAGAAGGATCCGGTTGTTTTAAAAGAAGATCAACTTCTTCAATTTCCAGAATTTGAGGTGCTTTCTTCTCAATCTTAGGCGGCTTCAAATCTTCTGCAAAGTTCTCTGGAATCACATCTTTTTTTTCCAGATAATGAAAAAAAGCCCTGATGGAAGCAATGCTTCTTGATATGGAAGAGGCTGCATACTTCTCTTCTTCCATATGAAGAACATAGGAATTTAAACTTGTAGCATTAGCATCGCTCCAACTTGTGATATGAAGCTGCGTATTAAGATAATACATCAGTTTTTCAAGATCTCTCTGATAAGAAACCTCTGTATTCTCTGAAGATTTTTTTGTTTTATGAATATATTTTATAAACTTCTGAATCGCTTCTTCCATTGATCATCTTCCATTATCGGTTATTAAAAAGGCTTTCATGAACCCTCTTTACAATCGATTATACATAATCTATTTAAAAAGCAATTCACCCTTCAATATCTGACCTCTCCCAAAATCACAAAAAAGATTATAATGGCGGATTAACATAAAATCAAACACATTTTTTAGCATTTTTTCCTTATTTTTCAAGGTTTTTTTGCATTCCACCATATATCGGTTACCATAAATATTTTTGAACTATATTTAGTATTTTCTTTGTATACATGGCTAAAGAAAAAGAGTTTTTCGCCTCAGCGAAAAACTCTTTCGTTTTAATATCCTATTTAGCGTAGTCAACCACACGACTTTCACGTACCATATTAACCTTAATCTGACCCGGATATTCCAGTTCTGCTTCGATCTGTTTAGCAATATCTCTTGCCAAAAGAACCATTTCAGCATCAGAAACCTGTTCCGGAACCACAGCAATACGGATTTCACGTCCTGCCTGGATTGCATAAGACTTCTCAACGCCCTTAAAGCTATTTGTAATATCCTCAAGCTTTTTAAGACGATTGGTATAAGTCTCAATAGTCTCTCTTCTTGCACCCGGTCTTGCAGCTGAAATAGCATCGGCTGCTTTAACAAGGCAGGCAATCAATGTCTTGGGTTCTACATCGCCATGGTGACTTTCAACAGCATTGATGACTGTCTCGCTTTCCTTGTACTTACGGCAGATATCAGCACCAATGGTAATATGAGAACCCTCCATTTCATGATCGATGGATTTACCGATATCATGAAGGAGACCGGCTCTCTTTGCCATTCGCACATCAAGACCACACTCACCGGCAAGAATACCTGTCAGCTGTGCAACCTCAACGGAATGTCTCAAGGCATTCTGTCCATAAGACGTTCTATAGCGCATACGACCAAGAAGTTTAATAATCTCCGGATGAAGATTATTGACACCCACTTCAAGAGCGGCATTTTCACCGTCCTCTCTCATCTTACGGTCAACTTCCTTCTGTGCCTTCTCAACCATTTCCTCAATGCGGGCCGGATGAATACGTCCGTCAACAATGAGCTTTTCAAGCGCAATTCTGGCCACTTCACGGCGGACCGGATCGAAACCGGAAAGAACAACTGCTTCCGGTGTATCATCAATGATAAGATCCACACCCGTCAGAGTTTCAAGTGTACGGATGTTGCGACCTTCACGTCCAATGATACGACCCTTCATTTCATCGCTGGGAAGCTGAACAACGGAAATCGTTGATTCTGAAACATGATCAACAGCACATCTTTGAATCGCATTAACAACAATCTCCTGGGCTTTCTTGTCTGAATCAAGTTTAGCCTGTTCATTGATTTCGCGATAAATACGTGCGATATCAGCTGTGGCATCTTCCTTCACCTCTACAAGGATTTTGGCTTTTGCTTCCTCTGATGTCATGCCCGAGATCTTTTCAAGTTCTCTCATGGCATTTTCATGCTGCTCGTCAACTTCTTTCTTTTTCTTGTTCAATGCTGCTTCTTTTGCTAAGTAGTCTGCTTCTCGCTTTTCAATAGCGTCCGTCTTCTTATCCAGGGTATCTTCCTTGGACTGAATACGTC
>CAVDGK010000088.1:0-7041 GCA_963607995.1 Oscillospiraceae bacterium
TCGCCGGTGTCGCCTTTATCGCCCTTCTCGCCCTTTTCGCCTGTGGCTCCCGTTTCGCCGGTGTCGCCCTTATCACCTTTATCGCCTTTTATCTGAACCCACTTATAAGCACTGACATCGGTTGAAGCAGTCTCATTGCTGTCCGTATAGGTACCGATCCAGGTGCCTGCTGTATCACCACCATTATCGGTGAAAGTCTTGCCACCGTCATTTGAATATTTAATATGCAAATAGGCGGAAGTTCCTTTCTGTGTAGTCATAAAGGCTATGGTTTTATAATTCGAGCTGACGCTTTCTGTCTTCTCTTCACCACCTAAAATATTGCAGCGAACGGCATACTGGTAAATATTACCGTCATCCGGATCAATCTTGGGTGTAATTGCATAGCTGAGGGTATGGCTGATAACGTTGCCGTTGGCATCCTTATTTTCAACATCCGTGCAGTCTTTCACCTGCAGTTTATCTCCGATTGCTTCCCAGGCGCTGCCCTCCGAAGCATTACGCTGATAGATCGTATAATAGAGCTCGGATGCATTATAATATTTTCTCCCGCAGCCATCATCCACCGCCGTTGTCCATGTGAGGGTCAGCTTATCCTTGTCCTGTCCTGAAATCACCATCTTATTCAGCTTAACCGGGGCAATCGACGATGACAGTTCCGTCACAATATGATGCAGGAAAGGTACATATTTATCATCATCTTTATTATTATCTTTGTGTCCGATCTTTATTTCACCACCGGCAAAGGACCATTTAAATGAATAATTATCAATGGTATCTTCATCCGCTGCATTAGCACTCAGAACAGCACCTCTGTTAATATTCTGGACTCTGGTGGATATACCGCTTCCGGAACCCGTCGTCGTAGATGTGCCGGAGGTGCTTGTACCGGTAGATGTCACGTAGGCTCCGGCAACAGGTCCCGCCTTAAAGGCAAAGGTGGTTTCAACCGACAGACTGATGCTGGTTGACGTTGAGTTAAAGGTCTTGTTCAGCGTCGTATCCGTCAGTGATACTTCTGTCGAACCGGAAGCGCCGCTGATCTGAACCCAGCCAGGTTCCTGGGAAAAAGCACCATTGGATGTCTGGGAATGGGTAATGTAATAATCATTCCGTACATTTTCGCCACCCAGTTTACTCTTGTATTTCCATGGATTGCCATAATTGTCAACAAGGGATGATTCCGTAATTTTATCCAGATAAACAGGTGTATAACTGTCCGTGGCCTTTTTGGCCATTTCTTCATTATAGGCATCCACCATATTATTATATTCTTTTACCGTCAGCTGCTTATAATAGGGTGCCTGACCTACATCGTAGGTGACTTTTGATTTACTTCCGGAAGCATCCGTATATTCATAGGTATAACGATAGAAGGGATTTCGTCGCATAACCACCAGATTTTCATTAGTCGCCGTAAAGGTAGCCGTATAAGTCTGGCTCTTGGTGTCACTTGTTCCCCTGGCAAAAGAATACCCTCCGCCAATCTTCACTCTCAAATCCCACTTGACAACACCGGCATCTGCGCTAAGACCTACGATACCTCCAAAATCTACCTTTCCGGTATAACTGTTGTTTGTTTCGTAACTGTAACTGCCGATAACTTTATAGCTTGTGGCACCGGCACCCTGATACTGACCTAAATCGCCAAAAGTCGGTGCTGCCTGAATAACCGCCTGTACCTCAGCCTCAGTCTCTTTATATTCAATATTGCTGTAAGTGACTTTAAGGCCATCATTATCCATATCAAGAGCTACTGCCACGCAGCTGACCATTTGATCAAGGGTACTGCTTTCGCAGTGATTGAGGTATGATTCGTGATCATAGTAGGCATTATCATAAATACTGGTAAAATTCTGGAAATTCTGGGTTTTAACCCCATCCCCTGTAGTGGTGTCCTTATCATAAACACCGCCAATGGAAAGGACTGCAAAAGCATCTTTATTGGCGTTTGACTCTTTAAGACCGATGACGAAAATAACCTGTTCCCGACCGGCATAATTATTATTAAAATTACCTACGGCAATAGACTGAATATAAGTGTTTGTCAGGGAAACGGATCCACAGCCATCATCCGCATTATCAAAATATGTAGTAGTCTTAATGGGTTTCGGATTCAAGTTGCAGGTACCACTCGTAAATTCATAAATACTGCCATCAATGAAAAGATGTTCCTGATTATGCTGGCCATTTAAAGCAACGAAAGCCACGCCGGAACGCTCCAGGATGGAATCCCCCAAATGCGCACCTGCCTGTTTCCATTTATTAGTCTGGATATCCGTGGCAAAACTCTCCACCTGAAGTGTATCTTTCAATGAATAGATACCAGCAACCATATGGACCTTATCTTCTGCATACCACAGATCGCTTTTATAAAGACCGGAGGAGGCCTTTTCCCCGCTGGTTCCCTGAGTTACCTTGATACCAACAACAGCAATTTCATTCGTGCCATCGCCGTCAGCATCACCGATAGACATACCAGGGCTTCTGGCCGTATCCCATTGATAAACATTGTCACTGCGCTCTTTAAATTTCTCGAAATACTGGCCGCTGTTTTTATTTTCTAATATTTTTTTATCGGAAGAACCGGCAGCTACAGCCAGATATGGAATGTAAAGAGTCGCTTCTTCATACTGCTTCTGCTTAACATTTCCCACATAGGAGAGAACAGCCAGGTCTTCGATACCATCACCATTAAGATCACCGGTCTGCAAATCGCAAGCCAGTTTGTCTTCCGGATGTTGATCATAAGCCCAGGTGTTATCCCCATAGCCATATCCCGGATGGAGAAGAGCTGTACTGAAATCTGATTTGCTTTTCAGCGTAATGGCATGGGTTGTGGGATCCTGCTGCCACTGAAGCTCCACAAGGCCATTTGCCGTTTTGTTAAGACCGCCTGTTGCTGCAAATACAACCACGCTATCTGTTGTATAACCATAACCTTCGGTTGTATTGACATTGCCATAATAGTTTCCCGCCGTAATAGCCAGGAAGTTTTCCATCTGGCCATAGGTAAGCTCATCATTAATACTCGACCAGTTAAGGGTCGCCAGAGTAAGTACTTCCGAGCATTTACCATTTTTATAATCATACAGCCAGGTCATAACATCTGCATAATCAGAGCCCCTGCTATAAAGACCCACATAGGCCACACAGCTGTCCCGTCCTGTGCCGAAGGGGTCGCAGGCTATAGCTTTTACCGCAGCATATTTGCTGATATCATTATTCTGGGTATCGTGACCTGAACTATTGTAATCCCAGGCCGTTTCAAAAGCATGCTTGTAGGTGCGGCCTGATGAACTGATGGAATTGGGGCAGGTCTGCATTCCCACGTATTCCGAATTGGCAATAGGCGTGCTGTTATTTAAATAATTATCGAACACAACAGAGCTATTGGTTCCGTTTGCGTTCTGAAAGAGAAGAAGTTCGTTCTGGACAACAGCAATGGTTTCCTGGCCCTTCTTCAGATTCAGAGGGTTACTGCCTGAGCTTTCTTCCTCTTTATAGGCATCCGTCGGTGTGGTTTCTGTAAGAGATTTAACGGTATCTGCTGTGCTGGAGTTTGCTGCATTTGTCACTTCGGACTCCACCGCTTCTTCATCTTCATCATCGTCATCAATCACAACAGCTGAATCCCAGCCATTATCCGATGTATCTTTCTCGGCCTCTGACTTGGCATATTCTTCCACAGAACTGACACTGCTTTCCGATGAACTTGTGCTGCTCTCGTCTGAATAGTTGCTTTCTTCCGAAGAGGCGCTATCATCACCTGAAGATTCTGTGCTGTCACCTGAGGATTCCGTGTTATCCGATTCATCTGTGTCTTCCGCACTTTCCTGACCGGATGATGTGACAGCGTAGGTAGCTGCCGGAGCTGCTCCTACAAAGAGGACTGCCGCCATGGCAATACTCAATAAACGTAAACGTCTTTTTTTCATAGTCTCTCCCTTTCCGCCTTAAGCTATGAATATTTTTCAATGCCGATCCGCATTTTATTCCCTTGTTTTTAAAAAATTATCCTTATTTCTACATCTTTGCCAAGGCTTTCGTGAAATTGCAAAGATTTGCCAGCATATTCTTTTCATCCCGCTCTCCGTTGTAAATAAAGCAGGGGCCTTTGGCTGTCATCTTAAAAGCAAAGATGCCTCGCCATTTCGATAGAAGGTCCGGCAGACCACCGGCATCAAAGGGCGGATTTTTCAGGACATTTAAGACCACCTCCCGATCATTTTGCTTGATTTCGGTAATGCCTGCCTTGTGGGCCCAGGCCTTGATTTCCGCAATCTTCAAAAGATTCCGAACGCTTACAGGAAGCGGTCCGAAACGATCCATCAGCTCATCGGCCATATCGTCCTGATCCTTTTCATTCGCAATCAGAGCAATCCTCTTGTAAACATCGATCTTCTGACCGCCATTAGTAATATAGCTATCCGGAATGAAAGCATTGACGTAAAGATCCACCACGGTTTCGTATTCCTCCACCTCTGCTTCACCCTTGGCATGTTTCACCGCATCAGCGAGCATCTTGCAGTAAAGATCATAACCTACAGCCTCCATGTGGCCACTCTGCTCAGCTCCCAAAAGATTCCCGGCACCACGAATTTCCAAATCCCGCATAGCGATCTTAATGCCGCTGCCCAGTTCCGTAAATTCCCGAATAGCCGAAAGTCTCTTCTCCGCTTCTGCCTTCAGCATCTTATCCCGCTTGTACATAAGGAACGCATAGGCTGTCCGGTTAGACCGGCCAATACGACCCCTCAGCTGATAAAGCTGGGATAAGCCCATGCGGTCCGCATCCTGAATGATCATGGTGTTAGCATTGGGAATATCCAGTCCGGTTTCGATAATGGTTGTGCACACCAGTACGTCGATCTCGCCATTAATGAAATCCACCATAATATTTTCCAACTGGTGCTCATCCATCTGACCATCGGCATAAGCTACATTGGCCTCCGGCACCATCAGGGAAATCCGGTGAGCCACCTCGGCAATATCCTTTACCCGGTTGTAAACATAATAAACCTGGCCATGGCGATTAAGCTCACGGCAGATGGCCTCCCGGATCATTTCCGGATTAAATTCCATGACATAAGTCTGGATGGGAATACGATCCATGGGGGGTTCTTCCAAAACCGACATATCCCGGATGCCGATGAGGGACATATGTAAAGTCCTGGGAATAGGGGTGGCCGTCAATGTCAGCACGTCCACATTTTTCCGCATCTCCTTGATTTTTTCCTTGTGTGTGACGCCGAATCGCTGTTCCTCGTCTATAATCAGAAGACCCAGATCCTTAAATTTCACATCCTTTGAAAGAAGACGGTGCGTGCCAATGACAATATCCACACTTCCCTTTTCCAGGCCCATTAATGTTTTATCCTGCTGAGCCGTGGTTCTAAATCGGCTTAATAAGTCCACCCGAACAGGGAAATCCTTCATACGCTGGGTAAAGGTTTTGTAATGCTGCTGGGCCAAGATGGTGGTGGGCACCAGCACCGCTACCTGCTTATTTTCCTGAACTGCTTTGAATGCAGCCCTCAAAGCGATTTCCGTTTTGCCATAACCTACGTCCCCGCAGATGAGACGATCCATAATGCCGGAACTTTCCATATCCCGCTTGGTATCTTCAATGGCGGAAAGCTGGTCATCCGTTTCTTCATATGGGAATAGTTCCTCAAATTCCCGCTGCCAGGGTGTATCTTTTTCATACCGGTAACCCTGACCGGACTGGCGTACCGCATAAAGTTCCACCAGATTTTTGGCTATGCCTGCCACGGATTTCTTCACGCGGGCCTTGGTATTTTTCCATTCATTGCTGCCGATTTTACTCAGGCGTGGGGCATGTCCTTCCGCAGAACCGGAATATTTCTGCAGCATATCCAGCTGGGTTGCCAGAATATAAAGGTTGCTGCCTTTAAATTCCAGCTTAATGTAATCCTTAAGAACGCCCTCAACTTCCACCTTTTCGATGCCACGGTAAATCGACAGTCCATAATTTTCATGGACAACATAATCTCCGGCCGAAAGCTCGGAAAAGCTGGAAATCTTGTCGCCGGAATAATCCGTTTTCTTCTTTTTCCGCTTTTTCTTTTTCTCTCCGAAAATATCACTATCGGAAATCAGGGCAAACTTGATCAGCGGATATTCAAAACCCCGGCTGACATGGCCATACTGTACCATGATCTCGCCGCTTTTCAGCACCCGATCCCGGTCCTCGGAGAAGAAGGCATTGACATTTTCCCGCTGGAGATCTTCTGCCATTCTTTGTGCACGGGAAGCCGAAGCCGAAAGCAGAATAACGCGATACCCCTTCTTCTGATAACGCTGGAGATCGTGTACCAGAACTTCGAAGCTATTATTGTAGGCATTAACAGCCTGAGCTGAAGTACCGAAGGATTCTTTCACCTCGAAAGCCTTTTTCTGAATACCCAGGGACGAAAGAGCCACGCAGTTAAAGCGGGATAAAGCTGCCAGCACCGATTCTGCATCCCGAATCTTCGGTGTATTTTCCGGATCATAAGTTCCCTGCTCTATACGGTTCTGAATGCTTTCCTTAAACTCCTCTTCCGTTGCCCGAAGGGCGGCAGCGATGCGGTTCGGTTCAATAAGAATAAACTGGGTTTTATCTGCTTTGAACCAGTCAAGAAGGGAAGCGGTTTCTTCCACTACATGATCGTTGGCCGGCACTACCTCCATAACCTTCAGGGCTTTCACAGACCGCTGGGTTTCCGGATCAAAGCTACGAATGGAATCCACTTCGTCTCCGAAAAATTCGATACGTACCGGCCGCTCATCTGTGAGGCTCCAGATATCAAGAATATCCCCTCGCACGGCATACTGCCCTGGAGCACTAACGGCAGATTCCCAGGTATAGCCAATCATCACCAGTTCCTTCTGAATGGCCTTCAGATCCATTTCTTTTTCCGGCTCAAAATAAAGGCTTTGGCTTTCAAAGGCTTCCCTGGTGATAATAAGATCCATAAGAGCCGTTGCCGGCAGAACAAGAGCCACTTTCTTCTGCCGGATCAGGGCATTGAGTCC
>CAVDGK010000089.1:0-7025 GCA_963607995.1 Oscillospiraceae bacterium
GACACAGAGCAGCCAGGCAGGCGGCCGCTATTTTCTTCCATTTATTCAGTCGAATCATAAATTAGTAGCCCAGCTTTCTGTCAATGGCATATTTAAGGGATTTTCCCTCACAATAATTTTCAAAATCTTCCAGGAACATGGAAACATTTTTTTCTGTTGTATAGGAAGCCGTCAGATTACCGGCTACGTGAGGCGTCATAATAAAATTCGGTGCCTTCCAGAGCGGGCTGCTCTCCGGCAGCGGTTCCACATTAAAGACATCAAGAGAAGCACCTGCAAGCTGTCCACTTATAAGAGCATCTGCCACATCTTCTTCCACAACGCAGGTACCACGACCCACATTAATAACAAAAGATCCCTTTGGCATCATATTAATGGTTTCTTTATTTAAGATGCCCCTTGTTTCATCTGTTGAGGGTAGAGACATAATAAGGAGATCTGTTTCCGGCAAAACGTCCCCAAGATGGTCCTGTCTGTAGACTGCATCAAAGACAGGATCTACCTCTCGGCCACTACGGTTAACAGCATTTAATGTTGCCGGTTCGAAAGCCCGAAGTCTTTTTGCCGTTGCCGTACCAATATCACCGGCACCAAGCAAAGTAATACGACAGTTTTTGATGGTATGCTGGGACATAGGGGGAATCCACTGATGTTTATCCATGCCTCTTACATAAGCCACTTCATTTCGGAACATCATGGTTGTCAGCATAATGATATGTTCGGCAATGGTAACACCATAAGTACCAGAGGAATTTGAAAAAAGGACATTTTCCGGTACAACGCCGGATTTCAGATAACCATCAACACCGGCCCAGGGCATATGCAGCCATTTAAGATTTTTTGCTGCCTTTACCAGATCGATGCCATAACCATAGATTATTTCCGCATCAGATACTTCTTTCATGGCCTCCTCTTCTGTATCAAAAAATAATGAAGTATAGCCGTATTTCTCTGTTTCTTTGGTTATCCAATTCTTTATATTTTGATCAAAACGATCGTTTAAAACGATGATTTTTTTGCTCATATAAAAACTCCTTTTCAATATATTGACAACGAACAGGCTGTTCTTAAGCACTTCTGCTTATATTCTTATTTTTTTTCGAGCCAGTTAAAAAATGACTCCTTTAAGTCGGCATAATCCTTAAGCCCCAGCTCATAAAGTTCTTCTTCCACCTTATCATCCTTTGTAAAAGTACTCATTTCCGGTGGATCGGAAGGGGCAAAGACAAAGCATTTTCCCTGAGCTGCCAGCTTATCCTGTGCAGCCTGGCAGGCCCTATACATAAGGTGTCTTCTGTTAAGAGCCTTAATGGTAGCCGGATATTTCCGGCAGGCCAGTGAATAAAATGCCTTATGGCCTTCCGGCTGTTTAACGAAATCTTTTTTCTTGGAACGAATGATCACGAGACGATCACATCCATCTGCAAGAGCCTTCTTAATGGGGATGGCATCCGACACACCGCCATCAAAATATTTTCGTCCGTCGATTTCGATGGGATGACTTAAAGACGGCAGTGAACAGGAAGCCATGATATGAAGGTAATTATCCTTGATCATTTCTTCTTTTCTAAAATAATGCGGCTTTCCCGTTTCGGCATCGGTAGCCACTACCACATATTCAGCCGGATTTTTGAGAATGGCATCAAAGTCAAGAGGTGCCGCTCCATCTGAATTAGTCAGGGTGCCGTAAATGTATTGAAGTCCGAAAAAGTCTCCTGTTTTCAGGAAACTTTTAACACCCATATAACCTGGGTCATAGATAAATTCTGTATAAAATCGTTTGTTTCTTCCTTTTTGTCCGGCCAGGTAGGATGCTGCATTGGCGCAGCCGGCGGACACACCGGAAACATAATCGAATGTAATATGATCATCCAGGAAAGCATCCAGTATACCGGCACTGTATGCACATTTCATACCGCCGCCTTCCACGATCAAACCTAGTTTTCCCATTTTTTTCCTTTCTTTTATCGTACAAAAGAGCAGGGTGATGACACACCCTGCTCTATTCTACTATAAAATCAGCATTATGTTTATGCCAAATAAGTATAAGTTTTTAGCATCGTACGTCTCGACATGGGTACAGTTCACGCAACATGCTGCGTTTGCTGCTCCTTGCGGCGCTTCGAATTTCGACGCAAGCCTCGGCAATCGTTGTCGTGAATCTGTACCCTCGCTCTCGCCTATTTCGATGCACAGAGCATGGCCTATGCACCCCTGCTAAAGCAGACCCTCGAGGAGGCCGGCACTTAGTAAGCCGGAGCACTTTGTGCGAACAGCGAACTTAGTGCCGCTGCTCGACGAGCGGAGCGGGAGCGTGTCTGCTGTGCAGGAGTGCTAAGGGTCTGCTCGTACGTATCAAAAACTTATACCTTTTTAGCTTCTCTTTTTTTGATAAACAGAACTACCGCAACCATCAGTACCAATGTAATAACAGTTGATACAAGGGCCACACTGGATTCACTGGTATAGCCAATGATACCTGCAATGATATAGCCTACAAAGGATACACCTGCAGCCGTCATAGCATAAGGAAGCTGCGTGGAAACATGGTTTACATGGTCACAGTGAGCACCGGCAGAAGCCATAATGGTCGTGTCGGAAATAGGTGAGCAATGGTCACCGCAGACAGCACCGGCCAGGCAGGCTGAAATGGAGATAACCAGCATCTGATAGCTTTCTGCACCAAAAACATTGCAGACGATAGGAATCAGAATAGAGAAAGTTCCCCAGCTTGTACCCGTGGCAAATGCAAGAAGAACACCGATGACAAATACTACAGCCGGCAGGAACATCTGAATAGAGCCTGCGGATGCAGCCACGATATCATGAACGTAATACTTAGCACCAAGAAGACCTGTCATACCGGACAGTGTCCAAGCCATCGTCAGAATCAGGATCGGAGCAACCATAGCCTTAAAACCTTCCGGAATGCAGGCTGTGAACTCCTTGAAGGTCATGACACCTCTGGACATATAGAAAACGAAAGTGATAAGAAGTGCCGCGATACTGCCATAAACAAGACCGGATGAGGCGTCAGCACCGGCAAATGCATCAACAAAACTGATTCCACTAAAGAAACCGCCTGTATAGATCATACCAATGATGCAGCACACAATAAGGACAACTACCGGGAGAACCAGGTCAATAACCTTGCCTCTTGGAGAGACCGGTTCCTTATCAGCTTCGCCATAAGGACGTGCCTCTGTAGTAAAGAGATCCCCCTTATCTGCATTCAGTTCATGAATTCTCATGGAACCATATTCCGTCTTCGTCACGACCATCAGCACCATCATCAGAATGGTACACAGGGCATAGAAGTTATAGGGAATGGTATTTAAAAACATAGTAAAACCATTAATATTACTGCCTTCCGGAACGGATGAGGTAACAGCTGCGGCCCAGCTGGAAACCGGTGCAATGATGCAGACCGGAGCTGCCGTTGCATCAATAATATAGGCAAGTTTTGCACGGGAAACCTTGTGTCTGTCTGTAACAGGTCTCATAACCGAACCAACAGTCAGACAGTTAAAATAATCGTCAACGAAAATAAGAATACCCAGTGCAATCGTAGCCAGCTGAGCACCTACCTTGGTTTTAATATGCTGGGATGCCCACTGACCAAAAGCAGCTGACCCTCCTACTGCATTCATTAAAGCAACCAAAATGCCCAGCACTACAAGGAAAACCAGGATACCAACGTTACTGGTGCTGGAAAGCTTAGAGACCATACCACCATCCACATTAAAAAGCATGGTGTTAAAAGCAAGTTCCAGATTTCCATTTGCATAAAGCAAGGCACCGGTTACGATACCTACAAAAAGTGATGAGTAAACCTCTTTGGTAATAAGTGCCAGAACGATAGCAATGACAGCCGGCAAAAGCGCAGCCATGGTTGAATAGGCAGCCGGCTGATAAACCTCTGAATCAATTGTACCAGGCGTATTCATGGATATGCCAATAAACACCGCTATAATGGCAATGGCACAGAGTAAAAAGATAATACTTTTTTTCTTCATTTCTTCCTCCCTCACGTAGATAAGTGACTATTTCGCAATTTTTCATCACGAAATTCATATATTTTTATACCATTTTTAGTTTCAAAAAAATTCTTAAACTGAAACAAAAAAAGTATAATATCTCACAATTATAAACATTTTTTTTATTATGTGAAGAAAAAATGTATATTTATACAAAAAAAATCACCCTGAAATCTTATACAGTTTCAGGGCTGTTTTCTATCATTTACAAATTTATTTTTTCTTATGGTAATACTGTTTGTAAATTGCCTTCATCTTTTCAGCTATGGCTGCGAAAGACCTCTCCTCTGCCACTTTTCGGCCTTCCATGGTCAGATCCGGCAATTCGTGATTCAGGATCTTTCTCGTCTTATCTGCAAAATCATCGATACTTTCTGCCTTGTAGGAATTAATGCCATCCTCAAGCCATCCGCCATAGACAGGAATATCTCTTACCAACACCGGAAGTTCACAAGCCAAAGCTTCCAATATGACGATACCTTCTGTTTCTTCATGGCTCATGAAGCAGAAAAGATCACACCCCTGATAAGCATATCGAAGGTCTTCCGGCGGTACATAGCCTGGGAACACCAGATTTGAAGGTGCACTCTTAATGGCCGATGCAATCTTTTCAGGAATAAGTTTTGGACTTGTATAACCAAACCACATAAACAGGACATCCGGCATTTTCTTTGCCAGTTCGATAAAGTCCAAAATGCCCTTTCGTTCAATATAATGGCCTACCGAAAGCACAACCTTTTTATCTTCCGGAATATGATATTTCTCCCGGAATTTTTTTCTTTTCTTTTCATCCGGAACGAATTTATCAATATCAATTCCATTTGAGAGGGCGATGATAGGCTTTTTAATGCCATAGCTCTGTAAAAGAGACTTTGAATATTCCGTAGGGGTCAGGATGATATCGCCCTTGTTATAACAATGTTTGATCCATTTCTTAAAAAAAGGTGCAAAAGAATTAGAACCCTTGAAAGAATTTCGAAAATCTTCCATGGTTGAGTGTCCATAATAAACTACCATTTTGTGCTGTTTTTTTGCCATGGAAGCTTTAACGGCACTGTCTGGAAAAACCGTATTGATATGAATGGCATCCGTCTCATCATCCAGATGGGATGTCACCTCAAAGCCGGCTTTTTTCAGGATTGCTTCCTGATGCCGCATAGCAATGCCAACGCCACTTTTCCTGACTATTTTTTCAGAGCCTTTATAAACACAGACCTTCAATTTCTCCTGCCTCTTTTCTAACAACAGAATCCACGCATTTTAAATGTCCTATTGTCATGAACTAAGAAAATGAAATAAGCCTGCCGGTCTTTCATTTTCTTTCGATTAGGTTCCAATCACTAACTTTTCTATTTTAGCATAATTTCTTATATCTGCAAGATAGCCTAACGCAAAATCAGAATAACATCATGAGTGTTCCGCCCACGATCATGACAAGGCCAAGTGCCCCTTTCTTTGAAAGTCTTTCTTTAAAAACCAAAGCCGAAAAGCCAATAGAGACCAGAATGCTCAGCTTATCGATGGGCACAACCACGCTGGCCAGACCATCCTGCAACGCCTTGTAATAGCACAGCCAGGAGCCACCGGTAGCAAAACCTGAAAGGCAAATAAATCCCAGCTCTTTTTTGGGAACTGCCCGCACTGCGGACTGCTTGCCTTTGACAAATACGATAAGCCAGGCCATCACCAGCACAACACCGGTACGAATGGCGGTTCCCAGGTTGGAATCCACCCCTTCAATGCCAATTTTTCCAAGAATCGATGTTAGGGAGGCAAACAAGGCCGACAACAAAGCATAAATAAACCAGCTTCTGCTTTCTTTTTTTTGAGTTGAAACCGCCTTCTTCTCAATCATGAGAAATGTGCCTGCCCCAATCAAAATAATAGCTATACCTTTAAGCCATGAAATCGGTTCTCCCAGAAAGATAAGAGCCAGCAGGATAGTCAAAATGGTACTGGATTTATCAATGGGCACCACCTTATTGACATCTCCCAGCTGAAGTGCCCGAAAATAGCATAGCCATGATGCCCCCGTTGCAATACCGGAAAGAACGAGAAAAATCCATGTCTTCATGCTTAGTGTAGCAATCGCAGAACCCGATCCCACGATTCCCACCATGATCCAGGAAAAGATCAGGACTACAATGGTCCGTATGGCTGTTGCTACATCCGAATCTGTTTTTTTAATACCGCATTTTGCAAGAACGGCTGTCAGTCCTGCAAACAAGGCTGAACCAAATGCCAGTAAAATCCACATCATGTTCACCTCTGATAGAATTATCGAACTTATTTTTCCTCTGTAAAGATCGTATCAAGAACCTTTGCAATTTCATCAATATTAATAGGTTTGATTATATGGCCATTCATACCGGAAGCATAGGCCTTCTGCCGATCTTCCTCAAAGGCATTGGCCGTCATGGCCACAATGGGAATATTTGCCTTTTTATTATCCGGCAATGTTCTGATTTTCCGGGTAGCTGTATAACCATCCATCTTAGGCATCTGAATATCCATCAGAATAAGATCGTATTTATCTGCCGGGGCTCCGTTGATGGCAGCCACTGCCACGTCACCATCATTAACGCTGTCAATCTGCATACCAGTTTCTTCCAGAATAGCCGTAGCAATCTCGCGATTCAGCTCATTGTCTTCTACCAGAAGAACCCTTCTGCCTCTGTAATCGTAAGACTTCTTCTCTTTCTTTGAAGCATGCTGACTGACCAGCGGCTGTGACAGGACTTCCTTAAGTTCCGACATAAATATTGGTTTTGAAACAAAATCCGTCACACCGGCTTCTTTTGCCTCATGTTCAAATTCACCCCAGTCATAGGCTGTCAGTACGATGATTGGTACCTCTTCACTGATAACTTTTCGAATCTGGCGCACTGTCTCAATACCATTCATATCCGGCATAAGATAATCAATGATATAAAATTTATATTCATCCTTCATCTCCGCCGCATCCTGGGCACGAATGATGGCTTCCCT
>CAVDGK010000090.1:0-6960 GCA_963607995.1 Oscillospiraceae bacterium
CGCATAACCAGCGCCTCACTTCCGCCGAGACGGTTTACTACATCACCGGCATTGGATTCAACCGATGAAAAAAATTCGTCTAAATTACTCATAAAAATCTCATTTATCCTCCGCAGAGTGGTGTAGTGTAGGCAGATTATGCTCTTTCAGAAGTTCATTTACGACAGCCCGTGCATCGGCATGGAAATCGTATTGGAAAGCATGATCTGAATTTTTAACTTCTTTAAGTTTCGGTGCTACTTTCAAAAGACATTCGATCAGAATCGGATTAAAGACACCACATTCACCATTTAAGATCATTTCAATGGCTTTTTCATGAGAATGAGCCGACTTATAACAACGTTCATCTGTCAGGGCATCATAAACATCAGCCATCGAAACAATCTGGGCAGCGATAGGAATATCATCACCCTTAAGTCCATCCGGATAGCCGCTGCCATCGTATTTTTCATGATGGTGACGGCAAATGGTACGGGCTACTTTGATGAAATTACTATTCTGATCAAGCATGGGGTTGCTTAAGATGGCATCACCTTCCGTTGTATGGGACTTCATGATAACCCATTCTTCCGGGGTAAGTTTCCCGGGTTTATTTAAGATAGAATCGGGAATGTTGAGCTTACCGATATCGTGGAGAGAAGCCATGGCTGAAATCATGGTAATCTCGGCTTGGGTTAAAGGATACTTGTCGGTAATAGTTACGAGGGTATTCAGAAGGAGACGGCTGATCACCTGAACATTTAAGGTATGGGAGCCGGCTTCATGATTACTGGTTTCAATAATATCACTGAAAACGTTAATGAGAGAGTGATTGATGGATTCTCTTTCGTAAATCTGAGACTCAACCAGCTTTATCAGATCTGTTTCATGTTTATGAATGATCAGGGTATTTTTTACACGGTTTTGAACGATGACGGTCTGGAAGGGTCGACTAATGTAGTCCGTAACACCAAGTGCATAAGCATCTGTTATAAGATCAGGATTTGTTTCCGCCGAAATGATGATAACGGGAACATCATTGATCCAATCATTTTCATTCATGGCATGCAGAACATCGAAACCATCTTTCTGGGGCATATGAAGATCAAGCAGAATAAGATCAATGTGTTCACCCTTCTCAAGGATATCGATGACTTCGGCTCCGTTGCAGGCATAAGCAAAATCATATTGATCGCCCAGCATAGCACTCAAAAGCTCTCGATTGAACTCTGCATCATCGGCGATCAAAATTTTATACTTGTTCACGCTACTTCCCTTCTTAAAGCACATCAGCAAATAAAATTAAATAATGTAACAATTCAGCCAGCTATCTATAAAAATGTGTTCCCGCCAGGCCTGAAAGCTGCAAATTAATAGATAAAAAATGTACTTTATGCATATTTACTGCATATTCATACGCAAGATGATTTTATTTTACATTGAAAATGCAAAAAGCAAAATAATTATTTTGAAAAAAAGTAAAAAAATCAGCCAATGATAAAAAGAAAAAATAATTGACTGATTCTTTCGGGGAGGGAGGGTGTTGTGGATAACTGAAAAAAGGCTTATAATTTAGTATAAGTTTCAAAAATTAGAACGCTGCCAAAAGAGTGAAATTGAGCG
Organism: Oscillospiraceae bacterium; assembly: GCA_963607995.1. GTDB lineage: Bacteria > Bacillota > Clostridia > Lachnospirales > Lachnospiraceae > Chordicoccus. The sequence goes on from CAVDGK010000090.1 coordinate 1,603, forward strand.
TTTTTACATAGGCTTGAAACGTGGAAAGGGAGATTCCTTATGCTTGGATATTATACAGCGGCTATCGCTATATGCAGTTTTGCCATGCTGACACTGATTCTCAATGCGCATAAGAGCAATACGCTGACAAAAGAGCAGAAGAAACTTTTTGAAGTACTTTTTCTCCTGATCATTGTGGCAGCGGTCTGCGAATGGCTGGGCGTTATCTTAGATGGCGTGCCGGGACGCTGGCGTCTGGTCCACATAGCCGTAAAAGTTACGGAACTTTCCATTGCACCCTGTGTTGCTGTGGTTTTTACTTTGGTTATAAAGAAAATGCGGGTGAAATTGATCCTGTCGGTTCTGGCGTTTCACGCTTTTTTGGAAATACTTTCCGGAATATTTGGCTTTATCTTCTATGTAGATGCCAATAATAATTATTTCCACGGTCCCTATTATACGATTTACATTTTGGCTTATCTGCTTTCTATGGTATTTGCCTTGTACAATGTCATAGCGGCCATGCGTATCTACCAATATAATGGTGCTTTTCAGTTTTTCATGATTGCCATTATGATTCTCATTGGTGTGGGAATCTCTCTTTACGACAGTACTATCCGTATTACGTTTGTTACCCTGGGTATGGCATCCAGCATGCTTTACATTACAACGCTGGAAATGATCCAGCAGACCGATGGTCTTACCGGTCTTTTGAACCGCCGCGGTTTTGATAATTTTATTGCAGCTGAAGAGGATGCCTGTATTGTTTTATTCCTGGATGTTGACCACTTTAAGCAGGTAAATGATAATTATGGTCATGATTATGGAGATCATGCTTTGAAAACGGTAGGCGGCCTGATGCGGAAGAATTATCTTTCTTATGGCAAGTGCTTCCGTTATGGCGGTGATGAATTTGCTGCTATCATCACGAAGAAAATGGATCATGTACAGGAAGCTAATGACAACTTCCTGAATGAACTGGCTACAATTCAGAAATTTGATGAAAAAATGCCCGGTGTTTCCGTGGGCTATGCGAACTTTGACCCGAAGAAGGATATTCTGACTGATGTAGTCAAAGCAGCAGATAAGAAAATGTATGAAATTAAAGCGGCACGGAAAGAAACTGAGCGTATAGCAAAGATCTGACGATGACAGGTTCAAAAGGTGAGAGACTACGACGAGAGATTAATCTCGAGAAAAGGCTATTACCAGTTTGGACCACACAAATATGAAACAGCTGAGAGGATAAAGAGTGGATAAGGAACATAAAAGAAAAAATTCAAAGGCTCTTTTCCTGATCATTCTCAGTGCTGTGATCACGGCAGTTATTGCTATGGTGCTTATTCATTATCTCCCTTCAGCAACGGATAGCAAGGAGACGGAAAATAAATATGGCCGTTACTACGTCATGATCACGGAGGGGGATTCTTCTCTTTGGAAATCTATCTACGAAGGCGCCCGGGACAGAGCTATTAAAGATAATGTCTATGTGGACTGGCTAAATGACTATATGGATTCATCTTATTCAGTGGAAGATATGATGCGGGTAGCCATTTCATCTTCTGTGGATGGCATTGTCGTCAATGCTTCAGAAAGCGACAGCTTAACAGAACTGATCGATGAGGCCGCGGATGCAGGTATTCCTGTGGTGACTCTTTATACGGATCATACCCAGAGCAAACGGTGCAGCTTTGTAGGTATCGGCAGCTACAATCTTGGAAAAGAATATGGCCGGAAAGTCCTGGAAATCATGAAAAATAAGGAGACGGAGGAAAGTGTATCGGAGACCTCTTCCACTGTCAGCGTTATGGTTCTTGTCAGTTCCTATGCCCAGAGTCTTGATCAGAATATTCTCAGTGCCGGTATCCAGGAAACCATCGAACTGGAAAAAGAAGATGGCATGGAAGTCGAATTTGAACTTAAGTCTATCGATGATACCAACACTTTCTCTGCCGAAGAAGCCATCCGGGATATTTTCCTTCATGATACCCTGCCGGATATTATGATCTGCCTTAATGAACAAAATACCACATGCGCTTATTCAGCCATCGTTGATTATAATCGTGTAGGCCAGACCAGCATTTTGGGCTATTATGATTCTGATACTATTTTGAACGCCATCGAAAGAGGCGTTATTGATGCTACCGTATCTGTAAATACGGATCAGATGGGTGGCTATTGCATCGATGCCTTGGAAGAATATCATTCCATGGGAAATACCAGTGAATATTTTACGGCAGATATTACCATGATCGATGAGAATAATGTGGCAGATTATCTGAAGGAGGATGGGGATGAAGAAAGCTAGAAAGCACCCGGTTTCCCTTCAGTTTAAGATCAGCAGTATATACATCCTGATTTCGCTGCTGATCGTGGCAGTTAATGTTATCCTTCTGGCCGGCATTAATAATATGTCTACTCGCCTGGATCAGGTATATCAGGACAATCTGGCTTTGAATGAACTGGCAGATTCATTAGACACCGTGCAGTCCAGTATGACGGATTATTTAAATGCCAAAACTTCGGATGCCTTGGAGGAATATTATAAATCCGAACAGGAATACCGGGATAAGATAGATGAACTTAATGATGATATTACCGGAAGTTCCCTGGATCGCATCGAGCGCAATATTAAATACATGTCAGACAGCTACCTTTCTTCTGTGGATGAGACTATTGAGGCAAAGCGAGGCCGCAATGTGGAAAAATACCGTCAGCATTATGAAACAGCCAGTCAGACCTACCAGTATATTCGCCATTTTATTACTAACTTAAATACCGATAAATTTAAAGCTAATTCAGAAAAATACAGCAAACTTTTAAAGGATTTCCGTCTCTTCCAGAATCTGTCCCTTTTCGTTATCGTGGGACTGGTTGTGGTTAATGCGGGCATCATTATCAGCTTTGTAGGAACATTAATCCGGCCGCTGAAGAAGCTGGCTGTTTCCGCTAATACCGTGGCGAAAGGTGATTTTGATATCGATGAACTGCCGGTAGAATCAGAAGATGAAATCGGCGTGGTAACGGGAGCTTTTAACCAGATGGTTTTAAGCTTGCGCCTTTACATTAAGCGTTTGACTAATAGTATGGAAGCAGAAAGGCAGATGAAGGAGAGGGAACTTATGATGGAAACCCATCTTAAGGATGCCCGTTTAAAGTACCTTCAGGCCCAGATCAATCCTCATTTTCTCTTTAATACATTGAATGCCGGGGCTCAGCTGGCTATGATGGAAGGGGCGGATAGGACATACGATTATGTCCAGAAGGTAGCCCTCTTTTATCGCTATAATATGAAAAAGAGCGGCGAAACCGTAACAATTCGGGATGAAATTGAAATTATCGACTCCTATATTTATATTTTAAATGTACGTTTTTCCGGTGATATCCATTATGAAAAACATATTGATGAAACGCTTTTGGATACGGAAATGCCTGGCATGATTCTTCAGCCTATCGTGGAAAACAGTGTCAATCATGGCATTCGGGAAATGGGCGGCGAAGGCAAAATTACTCTTTCAGTCTATGCCGTTGAGGATGGTGTCTGCATCAGCATTAAGGATAATGGCATCGGCATGAGTGATGAAATGATCGACCGTATTTTAAATGGTACCTATCGTGCCAGTGAAGAAAATGGAGATTCCAATGGTATCGCCATGGATAATATCATTTCCCGTATGCGTCTTTTTACCGGAAATGAAGATGTTATGAGTATTACAAGCGGAGGCATGGAGAAGGGAACGGAAGTCTTCCTGTACCTGCTTGGCGGAGGTGAACATGTATAAGATCATGCTGGCAGATGACGAGGGTATCGTCATCGATTCACTGAAATTCATTATCGAAAAAGAATTCGGAGAAGAATGTCAGATCGAATTTGCCAAAACGGGACGAAGCGTCATTGAACTGGCGGAACGGTTCAGGCCGGATATTGCCATTATGGATATCCAAATGCCGGGAATTAACGGTATTGAGGCCATGAAGGAAATCCGTGCCCAGAATAAAAATGTTATCTTTATCGTCATGTCGGCCTATGACAAATTTGATTATGCTCAGGAAGCCATCCGGCTGGGAGTTTTGGAATACATTACCAAACCTATGGAACGCACCAAGATTATTGGTGCGATTCGTCATGCCATGGAACTGGTGGATAAAGAAAAGCTTCGCCGCAGCAACGATTTGATGATTCGGGAAAAGCTGGAGACGGTTGTGCCGATTATCGAAAATGGTCTTATCTACGATATCCTTTTTCAGGAGCATTTCGAGGAAGATATTAATCATTACAAAACCTTGTTGGGCATCGAAAAACCTTATGCCTATATGGTAGCTGTGGTTTGCGGCGATACCCAGGTGGGAAATCATATGACAAATGCGGTAGGCAGCAGTGTCCGTGTCCAGAAATACAGTTCCGTTATCCGCATGATCTTAAAAGAAGGTTTTCCAGGCTGTATCGTAGGTGCGGCTATGGCCAACAAAATCGCCGTTATGGTGCCTTGTGATGAGGAGAAGATTGATTACAATGAACGTATTCTTCTCATCGAAAAATCCCGGGAGATGGTGCGGGAAATGCGGAAGAGAACGGATTGTTCTTTCCGTATTGGCATGGGCTCAGTCAAGGAAATGCAGGATCTGCCGGCATCTTACCAGGAGGGATTGGAGTCTTTGATCAAATCGGACGGCAGCGTGGCACATGTAGATGACCTTCCCATTGGCTGTCAGTATGAAGGGGATTATCCCATTGAACTGGAAAAGAAGCTTTTTTCAGCCGTTGAAAAAGGTGATATCAATGATGCTATGAAATATTCCAATGATTTCTTTTCCTGGATGGTGGACAATTATCCTTCCGATGTAATGAATATTCGCCTGAAAGTCCTTGAATTTGTGCTTTATGCGGAGCACAGGGCTTATGACAAAGGGGGCATGGTTTATTCCTTTACAGACCGGAAGGACTATTTGACAACGGTTCTCGAAATGGAGGATATGTCCAAACTCCGTCAATGGTTTGTTGAAAAAATTAAGGTTGTCTGCCAAAACATTCTTCATAAGAGTTCGGAAAAATCGGCAGGTCTTATGGAACAGGCCAGGGATTATATCGAAAAAAATTACCACAAGGATATTTCCCTGGATGATGTATCCAGAAAGATTGGTATCAGTCCCTATTATTTCAGCAAGCTTTTTAAAGAGGATATGGGTGAGGGCTTTGTGGAATATCTCACGAAGATCCGTATTGAAAAGGCCAAGGAGCTACTCAGCACCACGGAATATTCCATGAAAGAGATCTGCTCCATGGTGGGTTATGCAGATCCTAATTATTTCAGTCGTTCTTTCAAGAAAAACGTGGGCGTAACACCTACAGAGTATAAGGGCAATAAAGTATGATTTTTT
>CAVDGK010000091.1:0-6915 GCA_963607995.1 Oscillospiraceae bacterium
AACCCACACCATATGACATCGTTCAGATGGCCGATGCATATAAGCGTCCCGACCTGTGCAATTATTACTGCTCTCATAAATGTGAGATCGGTCGCAGATACGTCCCAGAGGTTGAAATCACCGATCTTTCGAGTATTATTCTCGAAACTATTGCCAGTTTAAATGAAATCAATCCACTCACTGCCCGTCTGGTGCAGATCGCACGGGATGGTAAGATCACCGATGACGAGATCAAGGATTTCGCCCTGATCAGCAAGAAGCTGGATGAGATTTCCCTCGCAGTAGACTCCCTGAATCTATGGATAGATAAGACTGCCAGTGAGCGAAATATTAATATTGCTCTGTTAAATGCCGAGAAGGATAAGCTGAAATAGCATACTCTATAAATGCACCGTATTAGCTGCAATTATCGAATTGATATATTCACAGGTCTCTTCTTTTATTCCTACCTGCTCAGCAATTACCGAAAAGCCTGCAACTGATGCAGAGACCTCACTGATTATATCCTTGCAGCGACGTTCTTTTATCCCCATCTTATTACCCGCTTCAAGTAAATCCACCAGTCCTATTTTCATCGTCTTTCCATTTACTGTCATCTGATGTGCTCTAAGCCACTTATTTGCCAGATTGTATGAAAAAGTAATATCATACGCTGGTGAAAGTGACCATTTACCTGTTCTGTCCATAATAAATGAAATATTCTTAACATGGTCATCCTGGTTAACTGCAATGCAATTAAAGACCATTCTGCGGTAGAACTGCTCAATCTCTTTATAAGTAATTCCCAATTTCTTCATATACATGGCAGCAAGCTCATATCCGCAAGCTTCAGGTTCCTGATAACTTATATGTGCTAAAGCTCCAAAGGACTGCATATGAAGTTTCTTGCCATCCACACGATCAAAACGTTTCGTCATAAAATGATGATCGCCTTCGCTTTCGTATATCCTACACTCACTCATTGTTATGCCTGCGTTTTTTGCCATCAGATAATAAGCATATTCTATTAAGGTGTATTCCGGTTTATCTTCAAGTCCATGATCGCCATTTTTTGAAACATTATCAAATTTCATTAACCAATATTCATACCCTGGGCCTAACTGTGTCTGTCCAGATCTTACTTCACCCGTCTTCTCATTCCAAGCTATAACTGCTTTTGCTCTGGCTCCTCCTGCAGAACTTCCAACCTGTACCAGCTGCGCATAGGTCAGGTTATTATCTGATTTCAAAGATATCACTTCCCTATTAGTTAATACTTCAGATGCAAATCTAACCATTTCTTTCACATTGATATTATCATCTATATCCTTGATATCCGTACTTGCCGGCACATATTCAAGTGCACCCATTCCGCGCTTTCCCGTATAGCAAAGCCTGTCAATCGCCGTAAAATCCGACAGCGATTTTCCCAAAGACATAAGCCACTGTTCTATGACAGCATTGCCAAATCTGTCAGGAAGAGAATCAGCCACTAAACCTGGCATACCATAAAATGGTTCTCCTACAAGAGCGGGAAATTCATATATATTCCCTGCAAGAGGCATACGAAGCGGAGATACCTCAATACCGCTTTTCAAAAAATTCTTATCATATTCAAAGGATGCATACTTCTTTGTAATATCCTGATGAATAATACCTATTCTTGTTCCCCATAAATAAACCTCTGCTGTATCATTCACTATTCATCCCCCCACTTAAATTCACTCTTTTCTGTCCTTTTCCGCACTCTTTTTGGTTTATCATCTGTTTTTTTAAGATAGAAACTCGGCCTTTTAGTTTGATCTGGTACCAATAATTCTATATTTTCTCCAAGATCTAAAGCCAAAAGTATTTTGAACAAATTATCAACCTGCACTGATTCTCCCTGTTCCAATCTGGATATACTTCTCTTGGAAACACCGGTTTTGTCTTCTAAATCCTGCTGTGTCATTTCTTTCATAATTCTATAAGTTTTTATTTTTTTGCCTAATTCTTCAATATATTTCCGGCAGTCTTTTTTCTCATTCATAATATCGCGCCACTTCTGTCTATTTAGTGTCAAAATTATATATTAACCCGACATATTTGTCCATTTAATCCTTGAGCGAGTCTTGTCTCTCAGCCTATGATCTCAAGGTTTTTGAATCGCATGGACGAGACTACATTGAAGCAACTGGACAGGATAGCACGGATATGGATCCTGCTCCATCAAGCACCATTCCTTCTTTGTAATATTATAATCTCTAGCCTTTCCAGCATATTTATAAATGCTTTGAAACAGCCTATGGTGTTCTGACATAAGCATGTGTTGTGACATCTTCACCGAAACAGTCAATTTTCTATAGAATATTCTCAGGTTTTGACATGCGGCCTGTCCAGCCTAGACTTTTCGCCCACTCTTTATAGAACTTCTTTTTATCCAGATCCGAACCATTGATCGTCTCCAGAAATTCGCAAAAGCCGCCGATTCCTCCGACATCGTCCACCAGATTCATGCCATCCCAAGCAATGCAGACTGGCCTTTGCTTCCTCATGATATTCTGAATCCGCTCCAGTTCTTCACCAAACACTTCCCGGCCAAACGCATCCTGATAAAGCGATATTTTTCGAACAAAATCGTGTTTATCCCGAAGCAGATCTCCTTCTTCATTTCTTGCAAAGGTGCTCCTGTCATACCAAGCATTGGTACAGGTCACCCTTACCTCCCATCCATCACCGTAATCGTAGTAATAAAGCAGCGAGGATAAGGCTGGAATCGGTTCCGGATCGTTATCTATTAAGAGGTCGCCAAGCTCCCTGTCTTTCTCCTCCATTTCTTTAAAGAATGGAATGGCATCATTCGAAAAGCTTCCGTCCTCGCTGAAAAATGGTTTGGCCTTTTCTGCAATGCTCTGCAATTCATTATTCAGCTGCACGTATTTTTTGATTGCAGCCTTCTTGGAAGATTCCGCCGCTTTTAACGATGCTTCTTTCTGAGCTTTCCATTCAGCCCAGTCTATCTTCTGATCTGGCGTAAGCAGAATCCGCCAGATGGCGTTACGCTCTAACAGTTCCTCACATTGGCCATCCATAATCACACCCCAGTTTCTCTGATCTGTGGTTTTTTTCCTGATTGCTGGAAATCGTTTCAGAAAATCATCCGCTTCCCGCTGTGCAGGAAGATAATGTTCACTGATTCCTTCATACACATAAGGACCGGTATATTTATCCCGCAGCCATGATTTGAAGCTCATGTCTTCTTCATAATCATCATCCCAGTAGATATCCTCGAAATCATCACTCGGAAAGCGGAAATACATACCCACCTGACGACTCCATTCCTTTACAAGGCCTCCCTCTGTCATCTTTTGGAAGTCTTCATCATCCGGTACATAGCTGTGCAGATGACTGTTCTGCCAACCAAAAGCTTTCATGATAGCATAGTGCAAGCCATGCAGAGTCATATTTCCAGGAACGATAAAATCTCTGGATATAGACTCCTGCATCCGTCCATACTTACGCATGACCTCCTTACATTCTTCATCAAAATATCCCATATCCAGTTCCAGATGAAGTTGCAAAGCCAGTGGTATCTGCTTGATAGCCACTTCAATATCATCCCAGAGCGCCTTCTTTTCAGCCAGAAGGCGCTCCTTCTCTGCCTTTAATTCCTCCATAAGGCGGCGCTGTTCTTCCAGCGCATCCTGGTTCTTTTTGGATTTTGCTTCTGTATTAGTAACCTGGTTCTTAGCCGCAGTCTGCATGCGTCCGCGGTACTCCTCGCTCCGGATTGCCTCATTGCTGCGATCCTCACCGCCGTACTGACCACGGCTATAAGGCATATAAGATTGTACATTTTTCTCGGAAATCACAAGCTTGTCTGCGATCTGTGAAACCGTCAGCCCCTGTTTCATCAGTTCTGCGATCTGATCACTGGTCTTACTGTGCCAGAGGCCTTCCGTGATCAGAACCCGGCGTACCTTGATCGGATATGTGCCAAGTTGCTCTGCAGTCTTCTTAACAGAGCTGGTTCCCTTATAGGTATCTATGATCTGCTGATATAATTCATCCATGTGTGTATGCCTCCTCGTGTAAGTGTAGGTGATCAACCTATTAATTATGATTAGACTATACAATGCGGATTTGTTTGTGTCAACCTTACCTTGTCTAACTTTAAAACCAGTAGCCTGTTTTTTCCAAATCAAAACCCTCCGGACTGTACTGCATTCCATATGTCAGATTAAATATCTAACGTTTGGATGCCTCCAGCCCGGAGGGTTCTTTCGTCCGCCTCAACGGCTTATTTTAATTATTACCTGTCTGCAAGCAATGCTATTATTCCACCTACGACCAGTATCGGCAGCGCCAGGTAGACCAGACCACCTGCTGCCAGTCCAATCAAGATCACTGGGAAAAAGATGACGCAGCATAGGAATTTCAAAATCCCCCATGACGCCCTAAGTCCGAAGACGATGCATCTTCCAATGAATCCAATCAAACAAATAGCAAATATTATCGTTAACATGATATCCTCAGTTCTCCTCCTTTTGGCTTATAAAGCCCTCTTGTCAGCCCCATTATAGAAGAACCGGACGGGCAAATACATGGCAGGATTATGGAATTTATCAGACTTAATTCTCTGTTTTCGCGGAATCACCTACAGGAATATTTGAAAATTCTTGACGCTCTATAAATGCATCGTGCAGCGTTGCATGATACGGATTATTTGCAGACAGATATACTAGGTGTAATACTTGAATGATGGGGCAGAAAGGAATGTCTGGCCAGATACCCCTCCCGTATTTAAAGCCACATTGTAGACAACCATTCCATAAACCATGACGGAAGCCATAATGACTGTGAAAATAAAATCCTGAAACTTGTTTTTGGGCATAAAAATATCCTCCTTTGTGATGGCGAATTCATGTGTTGTTCGTTATCATCCCCGGAGGATGTGCGTTTCCCATCGCATACTGCTTTCCTTCAAAGAGATTGTATGCTTCCAGTGAAAATGTAGAAAATGTTGTAAATCCTCCGCACACGCCTGTCTTTAAAAAGAGGATTGCATTTTCAGGAATATTCTCATTGCTGCTTGCAATGCCGACAATGAATCCGATCAGGATTGCTCCTAGGATATTAGTTATTAAGGTCAGCACCGGAAACCCTGTTTTTACCGGGATAAGGCTTATGGCATATCTTGCCATCGCTCCGATTGCACCGCCAAGTGCTACAAATAGAAATGCCATTATTTTCACTTCCTTTAATTTTGAAACATTTCTGTGTCATATACATTATTTTACAGACGGCGGCCGAGTTCTTTTGACGAATTATTCATAACATTCACACTGAACTTAACCTGGTAAATTGCACAGACGGTCTGCACAATTTCTATTCTGTTTCTTTATCCTACTGTCGAAGACAAAACATCAGATTGTCTACACACCGTGTCGATAATTTCAAGAAGGTCTTATAAACTACTTTTTGAATTTATATTTTCCTTTTCCGTGACCGGATACTGGTTCAATAATATCCGCCTGCAGCAAATTGGAAAGAAGTTTTGAAGCACCTGAACCTTTCAACGCAAGAAGCTCCATAACAGCACTCCTTCCAAACACCTCATCAAAACCAAACTTTTCAAAGAGTCTATGGATATGAACCGTCGTTTTTACCGAGAAATCACAATCTTTTTCGAAAAGTATACTTTCAATATCCACTTTTGAGTCTTGAATGTCCTCTTTTTCATTCTCAATATCCACTTTCACGTCCCCAATGTCCACTTTTTCTTCATTCAAAAGTCCACTTACATGAAGATTTCGATTATGAAGCTCATTTTTCTCGTCCAAAAGCAGATTTCTGAGAAACGCTTCCAGATACTCTGTTGTTTCGTGAATACCTTTTTGCAGGTTCGTATAGTTTGCACGAACAAGTGCATTTCGGAAATACCAAGCATTTTCCGCAAAAATATCATTAGTTGCAGGAAACCCAAGTGCCCTTAAATATTTGATGAAAAACACTGCTGTTGTTCTCGTATTGCCTTCCCCGAAGATATGGATTTGCCATAATCTTGAAATGAATACCGCAAGATGATGGATAATCTCATACATTGAAAGCCCTTTATAACTAAAATCCTTCTCTTGCGAAAAATCATATTCCAGTGTGGCTCTCAATTCTGAAGCACTGCCATACATAACAGTTGCTCCATCAAGCACCCATTCTTTCTTTGTAATGTTGTAATCTCTAATCTTTCCGGCATGTTTGTAAATTCCCTGAAAGAGTTTGCGGTGAATAGAGATATACTCATTCGGAGAAAATGAGAACGCTGTTTCGGAAAGAATTTCTGCAATACGGGACGAAACCTTATCTGCTTCTTCAGTACGTTCATCATCAGACAAATGGACTGGTCTTTCTTCATAGTAACTGTCGATAAGACTCTGTGCTTCTTTCATCGTGATTTTGCCTTCAATATTCTGAATGGCAGTATCAATCAAATATTTAGATGGTTTGAGTCCGTCCACCGCCTGAAGTCCGATTGCCGTACTCCAAGCATACCCCTTACGAGCTTTATCCGGCTCAGACTCCCTCAAATATTCCTTAAACGGGTCTTTTTTCATATTCACTACCTCGCTTCATAGTCTTATAATTCTACCTTAATCTCCAAAATGTCGGTATAGGCAGAGAACATCCGGGTAAGGCCTGACAATGTCTCATCCTCTACACCCCAACCAAGAAGCATATCTCCTATGAATGTCAGCACAGCGCCGAACAGTCCTATGCGGAACAGATGCACGATGCGCGGCCAGTCTAACTTGTGTGAAATACCGATATCATTAAAATCAGTCATGCTTGTTTCATTCCTTTTCTCAATTAGCGGTTTCTTTCATCTTACATAAACTTCTTTCCGGATCCCCATGCATCGCCGACTTTCTCGCCAACTACATGGTACGCATTATTAAAAGG
>CAVDGK010000092.1:0-6905 GCA_963607995.1 Oscillospiraceae bacterium
TCATTGATATGAGCAGGGAAGAGCTTTCGGCTTTGTGCGATACCATGGGCTTTGCCATGGATCTTTCCGATCTTGAATTCCTTCAGGCATATTTCCGTGATGATGAAAAGAGAAATCCTACCGTAACGGAACTTCGTGTGGTAGATACTTATTGGTCTGATCATTGCCGTCATACCACTTTCTCTACTCATCTCGATCATGTGGAAATCGCCGATCCGGCTGTTAAAGAATCTTATGAAAGATATCTCTCAGCCCGTGAGGAAGTTTACGGAGCCGAAAAAGCTGCCCAGCGTCCGAAAACCTTGATGGATCTGGCTACCATTGGTGCTAAGACATTAAAGAAGAGAGGCGATCTTCCGGAACTGGATGAGAGTGAGGAAATCAATGCCTGCTCCATTCATGTACCTACCAAAGTAAATGGCAAAGAAGAAGATTATCTTCTTATGTTTAAAAATGAAACGCATAACCATCCTACAGAAATCGAACCCTTCGGTGGTGCGGCTACCTGTATCGGCGGATGCATCCGTGATCCCCTTTCTGGACGTGCTTATGTACATCAGGCTCTGCGTGTGACCGGCTGCGGCGATCCAAGAAAGTCCCTTTCTGAAACACTGGATGGCAAGCTTCCTCAGAGAAAGATTGCCCAGACAGCAGCGGCTGGTTATTCATCCTATGGTAACCAGATCGGTCTTGCTACAGGTCATGTAGCGGAGCTTTATCATGAAGGCTATGTGGCTAAGCATCTTGAGTGCGGTGCTGTTGTGGCGGCAGCTCCGGCAGAAAATGTGGTAAGAGAAAGGCCGGAGCCTGGGGATATTATTATTCTCCTTGGTGGACGTACCGGCCGTGATGGTATCGGCGGTGCTACCGGTTCATCCAAGAGCCATAATATGAAATCTCTGGTGACAATGGCCAGTGAGGTACAAAAAGGTAATGCTCCGGAAGAGAGGAAGCTTCAGAGACTTTTCCGCAATCCGGAAGTGACCCGTCTCATTAAGCGCTGCAATGATTTCGGTGCAGGCGGTGTATCTGTGGCTGTCGGTGAGCTGGCGGATGGCCTTACCATTGACCTGGATGCAGTTCGTAAAAAATATGATGGCTTGGATGGAACAGAACTGGCTATTTCCGAATCTCAGGAGAGAATGGCTGTCGTGATCCGTCCTGAGGATGAGGAGAAATTCATTGCGGCAGCAGCAGAGGAAAATCTGGAGGCTTACCGGGTAGCTGTGGTGACTGAAAGCCCTCGTATGGTCATGAAATGGAATGGCCAGACCGTAGCCGATCTTTCTCGTGCTTTCCTTGATACAAACGGTGCCGTTAAGCATGCTGATGTAGAAGTTCCTTCCTATAAATATGAAAATGTAAAACTGGCCCATAATCTGAAAGAACTGGCAGGCAGTTTAAAAACCGCATCCCGACGGGGACTGGTGGAACGCTTCGACTCCACGATCGGTGCCGGCAGCATCCTTCTTCCTTTTGGCGGCAAGACTCAGACCTCTCCATCTCAGGCTATGGCAGCTCTTTTGCCGGTTCTGCCGGAGGAAAAGACGGAGCAGGGCAGTGTCATGGCATGGGGATGCGATCCGGATGCTTTAAGCCTTAATCCTTATCAGGGTGCACACGATGCAATCTTTACCTCGGTAGCAAAACTGGTGGCAGCCGGTGGTGATTATAAAAAAGTTTATCTGACCCTTCAGGAATTCTTTGAGAAACTGCAGACAGAACCATCTCGTTGGGGCAAACCTTTTGCAGCTCTCCTTGGTGCTCTGGATGCCCAGCTGGAACTTAAGGCAGCGGCCATTGGCGGTAAGGATTCCATGTCAGGAAGTTTCCTTGATCTTGACGTACCGCCTACAGTTATTTCTTTTGCTATTGCCCCGATTCAGGCAGATGAGGTTCTGACTACGGAATTTAAGGCACCGGGCCATGGAGTCTATCTCTTTGCCGGCAAAACACCGGAAGAGAAAATGAAAGCATGGGAGAAGTTCCATGACCTGGCTAAGAAGGGCAAAGTTGCAGCGGCCTGGGCTGTTGAAAATGGTCTGGCCGAGGCTGTTATGAAGATGAGTTTCGGCAATGAAATCGGCTTTAAGGCTGAAAATGCAGACCTTGACTGGTATGAATCCTTGCCGGGAGATATTATCGCTGAGCTGACAGAGGATTATAAAGAAGCTGTCAAGATTGGTGAAACGACAGCTGAGGCTGCCATTGTTATTGACGAAGATAAGGCAGGCGTTGTGGAACTGAGAAATATCAACGATGCTGTTCTTGAGAAAGTTTATCCCACCAAGGCAAAGGCCAAGGGACAGGCAGAAAATATGAGTTATGCAGCTCCGAAAGTGGTTTCTCCTGCTGTCAAAGTAGCAAAGCCCAAGGCTCTTATTCCTGTGTTCCCGGGAACTAACTGCGAATATGATACAAAGAGGGCTCTTCTTGCAGCCGGTGCCGATGCTGACATCGTAGTTATCCGAAACCTGACAGCGGATGATGTAGCCCGGAGTGTTGAGCGATTTGCAGAGGCTATTAAGACGTCTCAGATGATTGTTATTCCCGGTGGTTTCTCCGGCGGTGACGAACCGGATGGCAGTGCCAAACTGATCACAGCCTTCTTCCGGGCAGAGGCTGTTAAGAATGAAGTTAATGCTCTCCTTGAAAAAAGGGATGGTCTTATGCTGGGTATCTGCAATGGTTTCCAGGCCCTTATTAAGCTGGGACTTGTGCCTTATGGCAAGATCATTGATACTGATGAAAACTGCCCGACACTGAGTTTCAATACCATTGGCCGTCATCAGTCAAAGCTGGTAAGAACCCGTGTCTGCTCCAATCTTTCACCATGGCTTTCCGGTACACTGGTTGGTGAGGTTTATACGGTGCCCATCTCTCATGGTGAAGGCCGCTTCCTTATTTCAGATGAGCTGTTTAAGAAGCTTTCTGAAAATGGACAGATCGCCACACAGTATGTAGATCTTGATGGAGCTGCTTCCATGGATACAGATTTCAATCCTAATGGATCCATCTGCGCTGTTGAAGGTATTACATCACCGGACGGCCGCGTACTGGGCAAGATGGGACACAGCGAAAGAATCGGTGAAAATCTTTACCGCAATGTGCCGGGCGAATATGATATGAAACTCTTTGCTTCGGCTGTGAAATATTTCAAATGATAAGCACTCTTATAAAATGATATCAGGTTCAAAAGGTCGAAAGCCACGACGCAAGCCTGCTTGCAGAAGGGGTTTTGACCTTGGACTCCTACATCATGAAATCCAGAAAGGAAAAAAACAATGGCTTATTTTTATCCGGAACCATCTCATACATTTAGTGAATATCTTCTTGTGCCGGGTTATACATCAGAAGAATGTATCCCGGACAAGGTTTCATTAAAAACACCTCTTGTTAAATACCGCAAAGGGGAAGAAGAATGCCCCATTATGCTGAATATACCCATGACTTCAGCTATCATGCAGTCAGTATCCAACGATACGCTGGCTATTGCCCTGGCTAAGGAAGGCGGTCTTTCCTTTATTTTCGGCTCCCAGTCAATCGAAAGCGAAGCTGAAATGGTGCGTAAAGTCAAAAGCAACAAGGCAGGCTTTGTCGTCAGTGCTTCCAATTTGACTCCTGAAAATACCCTGGCTGATGTGCTGGCTCTTAAAGAAAAAAATGGCTATTCTACCGTAGCTATTACGGAAGATGCCACACCAAATGGCAAACTGCTGGGCATCGTAACCAGTCGTGACTACCGGATCAGCCGAATGACAACGGATATTAAAGTGAAGGAATTTATGACTCCCCGGGAAAAACTGATTACGGCACCGGCAGATACAACACTGAAGGAAGCCAATGATATTATCTGGGATCACAAGCTTAATGCTCTTCCTATCGTAGATGAAAATGATCATCTCCGCTATTTTGTATTCCGTAAGGATTATGCGGAGCACAAGGAACATCCCCTGGCAGTACAGGATGCCCAGAAGCGTTACCTGGTAGGAGCCGGTATCAATTCACGTGACTATGCAGAACGTATCCCGGCCCTTCTGGCAGCCGGTGCTGATGTTTTGTGCATCGACTCTTCCGAAGGCTATTCTGTTTGGCAGAAGAAGGTTATCGATTATGTACGGGAAAATTATGGAGATACTGTAAAGATCGGTGCCGGAAATGTAGTTGACCGTGACGGCTTCCGTTTCCTTGCCGAATGCGGGGCTGATTTTGTTAAGGTTGGTATCGGCGGCGGTTCCATCTGCATTACACGTGAAACCAAGGGCATCGGCCGTGGACAGGCAACAGCGCTGATCGAAGTTTGTGCAGCCCGTGATGAATATTTCCGTGAAACCGGTGTCTATGTGCCGGTGTGCTCAGATGGCGGTCTGGTTCATGATTATCATATGACGCTGGCCCTTGCCATGGGTGCCGATTTCCTGATGCTGGGCCGTTACTTTGCCCGTTTTGATGAATCACCAACAAATAAGCTTCTGGTTAATGGCGTTTATGTTAAGGAATACTGGGGTGAAGGTTCCAACCGGGCCCGTAACTGGCAGCGGTATGATTTGGGCGGCAAGAGTGCTCTGGCTTTTGAGGAAGGCGTGGATTCCTATGTCACCTATGCCGGTTCTCTCCAGGATAATGTGGCCCGCAGCCTTTATAAGGTTAAATCCACTATGTGCAACTGCGGTGTAACCAATATTCCGGATCTGCAGAAAAACGCCAAGCTGACCCTTGTGTCTGCCACCAGTATCGTGGAAGGCGGTTACCATGATGTCACCTTAAGATCCACCGGATCAAGAGATGGAAGATAAATTTTAAAGTGTTTCTTCATTATTAAATAGAAATGAAAATAAGACGGTCTTAATCCATAAAGGGTTGGGACCGTCTTTTATAATATCTCAAGCTCAGTACTTGGTTAGTGCAAAGCACTGGCAATAGAATACTCACGAAGTGTGAATTTTATTGTATTGTGATGAGCAAGTAGCGGAGCGGATTCGAATATACTTGACCATATAGGAAACCTTGACTTGATATGTTAAAATAATGCAAGTGTGTCCGAACTTGAAATGATGTAAGTTTAAGGTGCCGGGAAAATAATATAATCAGGCCGGTACAAACAGAGCACCAAGAAATAAAAGATAGACAGGGAGATTTGCTGTGTTAAATATAAGAGTCATGACCCGGGACGATGAAGAAGAAGTCATTAATATGATGCGGATATTCTATGATTCGCCGGCGATTCTTCATACATCTTCGGATGCCGTTTTAAAGAGAGATATAGAAGCCTGTGTTTCTGATATGCCGCTGATAGAGGGATTTATATTCGAAAATGAAGCAGGTGAAATCGTCGGTTATGCCATGGCTTCAAAAAATTATACGACAGAATATGGCGGCATCTGCATCTGGGTTGAAGACCTATATCTTAAGGAAGGTTATCGCGAAGGTGGTTTTAGCGTACACTTTTTCGAATATCTTGAAAAACGCTATCCGGAAGCCGTTCGCTACAAATTGGAAGTAGAAGCGGAAAACGCCAGAGCAGTGGCTGCTTATAAAAAGAACGGCTACGCAATTTCAGATTATTTACTTATGACCAAGGAGATGGATGATGATAAAGCTTAATGATTACCTTTACTCAGGAAATACCATTTTTCGCATCCTTCGGAAATACACCTCGGACCTTCGAACTTCCGCTCTTGAAAATAAAAATGAAGTGGATCTCGTCCATGCCGGTTTTCTTATGCAAATTACGGATATCCTGGAACATAATGAATTCCTGACAGCCCAGTCCCAGCGAATCCGTGGCTTCTATCAGCAGCTGGCCCGGGAATATCCTTATCTTGCCTTTACATTAAAGGGTCGTATCAAATCCCTGATCCGGGCAGAAGAGAAATTTAATGGTTACGTCATTGAATATATTCATGATTATTATGTGAAAAATGGGGAAATCCCACCGCTGGATGATCTGAGAAAGAAGCTGACGGTGTTTCGTGATCTTATTGCCTACCGCATCGTTATTTCCATGCCCAGCTGCCGAATCGAGGATAAAGAAGCCCGGAAAGAGGAAGAAATTCGCCTTATTTACCGCATTGCCGGGGAACTGGTAACATTCATGGAAGCCCAGGGATTTACCCCGGAAATCAGCTCGGATCATATTTCTTCCCGTCTTGGTGAGGATGCAAAAAAATATTATCGTGATTACATTGAGCATCCGGCTATGTTCGGCTATCAATCCCTGCACATAACATTTTTTGATAATAATGCCCGCTGTTATATCGAGATGCAGCTTCGGACTAAGGAAATGGATGATTATTCGGAAATCGGCCCGGCCAATCATTTGGGTTACGAGAAGTATCAGGATACCCAGAGACAGAGAAATGCCATACCGGAAGGTATTTCCCAGTATTTTGATGAGGCTTATGAGCGGGTGCTGGCTCTCCAGTCCCTGGATCTTTCAAAGATCGATGTCAACATGTTTGCAGCGGTTAATAATTCACTGATCAATGACGGCTGCGGGCTTTTCAGAGGACGTGCCATTCTGCCTTATGAGCATTTATCCCGCTTTCAGAATAATCTGATCGATTAAGTGGCAGAACTTCGTGTGAGCGGGCTTCATAAAGCGAAAAATGATAAAGATATTTCTATATGGGAATGAAAAAAGGACAGTGGCTGGGTTCATAAAATGTTCATAGACCATTTACAGAACATTTTTATAGAAAACGCAAAACAAACACAAAATCCCAGTATTATATGAACCATCAAAGATAACAAAACTTCCTTTTTTCATAAAGTTTTCCTTCCCATTAAAAAGATGAAGAGGCCCAAAGGTCTCTTTTTCTTTGAAAAATAACTAACAGTTATCTTGATTTTTTCATAACTTTTTCCTTTTCATATTAAAAAGCGGTGAGCCTTAGGTTCACCGC
>CAVDGK010000093.1:0-6885 GCA_963607995.1 Oscillospiraceae bacterium
CGTCATAAGTCTTGTTTGCATCCGGTGTTTTTACCGTCAGGGTTGCCGGAGTGATAGTCAGGACACCGTCGGTTGCACTTGCAACGATATACTTTTTAGTACTATCAACTGTTCCAACAGTGCCTTCCGCAAATGCAGCGTTATAAGTTCCTGCATCTTTTCCCGTAGCACTTACAGCGATATCAGAGAAATCTGCTTTTTCCGGTGCGCCTGTAAATCCGCTGACAGACTGATCCTTACCATTGTATGTACGGGTATCACTATTTGCCTTCAGATTTACATTCTTGTAATAGTAGAAATTGATAACATTCGTTGATGTATCTGAACCCAGAGTAAGAGATTCTGCATCTGTGCTGACAGCTGTATAACCACTAACCTCTACCGGACTTTCTGTGACTGTATCATCTACATGATATGCATCGACCCTCTTGGACGTTGTCACTGTCTCAGCTGTACCATTCCAGTAATAGTTAACGGTATAAGTTGTCTCATTTGGCGTCCACTGTGCTGTCAGGGTTACATCGCTTGAGGGCATCGTAAATGAACTGCCGCCCTGCATTGTTGTGTTATCTACTGAATAGGTCCATCCTGCAAACGTGTAACCAGTCTTTGTCGGAATGGTATTTACAACGTAAACTTTGTCACCTTCTGCCTTCAGATAACGATTTGTATTACTTGTCCAAGTACCGCCGTTCAGATCATAGTTGACATAATGTCCTTTTGAATATTTTGCATAGTAATTCTGATTCCGGGTTACCGCCTGACCATTTGTAAAGTCTACTGCTTCTCCCTGAAGGCTATCGCTTGTATACCATCCGGAGAATGTATAAGTAACTCCACCTACCGTCTTTTCAGTTGGATAATCGCCAGTCGGCTGCGTGGTGTTACCGTCTCCCTTATAATAGTAAGCTTCTTTCTGAACAAAAGTTGAATCTGATGTATCCTGGACAAAATATTTAACCTGATATACATCCTTACATGTAATGGCCACATTACAGTCAACATGATAATCCGGAGTTGAGCTATTATTCCTAGAAATCTTTGCCGGTACCAGACGAATCTCTACGACATCATCGATCGTAATTTCAACGCCGAACTTCTCTTTCAGGCTGGCTTTATAATTATTGAAGATGGTTGTTCCAGTACTGGACGTTTTGTCGATCACGCCATTTTCATAGCCTGAGGGCCAACTGATGACGCGGCCTGACGGATTGTCAAAACAGTTTTTGTTATTAGTCCAGATTGCATTGCCCATATTAACGGTTCCGGTTCCCAGACTAGGGCCCCAGTTTCCGGTATCGTTTGAGTTCGCATCTTTTGTAGGATCTAAAAGATAATAAAACAGTGCCTCACCTGTAGTCGTTGTTGCTGCTGTAACTACAATATCTTTTGATGCACTAAGAGTCTGTCCATCAGTCCCCTGAGCATAAACAGTTACTGTGGCACTTCCCTCACTCTTACCGATTACCTTTCCTGTACTATCTACGGTCAGGATACTTTCATCGGAAGATGTCCATGTCAGATCAGCACTTGCATTTGCCGGTGTAAAGTTTGCCGTCAGGCTGATAGAATCAAATGCTGCTACCGTATCTGCACCAGACAAAGACACAGCTGTCGGTGCTACCGCCTGGACTGTGACTGTAAATGTTTCTGTCTTCTGACTGCTTGAAGTATGATAGTTTTCTGATACGCAATACTTATGGGTAATAGTTACGGTACCCGCGCTTACGCCAGTTACTGTGCCGCCACTTACTGTTGCAATACTTGTATCATTTGAAGTCCAACTTTCGCTATGATATTCTGTCGAAGGTCCTCCCCAGTTCCATACCCTATATCCCGGGCAGTTATTTGTTGTCCCATTCAGTGTAACCGTACCGCCAACAGAAACTGTATAGGAAGTTGTTCCACTATCATTTGATGCTGTTGATGCATTGTTAGCACTATCGCCATTATTGACTGATGATGTGCCGGAGTTATTACCTTTCGGTGCTATACCATAGGGTGAGAAGCTATCAGCAGTAAAACCCACATTGGCACCATCTTTGGAGGCACCAACCTTATCAACGGAACCACTGTCATTTACGTGGTATACATTGACATCATCTTCCTTGGCAATCTTGTCTGATGAGAAGAAAACCTGTACATTGCCATTAGGTTCAATTTCAGTTCCTTCATATTTAAATGTGATATCAAGGCCAACGACTTCTGATGTATCACATCCGGCTGCCTTGGCGATGGCTTCTCTGTCACTTGCAGAAAGAGCTTTCAGCTCTACCTGTGTACCTTCCGGGAAGATGCCCTCGGGTGCAGTAATATTAGCTGTCACACCATCTGCACTTCCGCTATAGCTGAAGGCCGGGTAGGCAACCGCATTCGTTGTTTCATTATTATCAGTATTATTCAGTGTATCGTTTGTTTCATTTGCATTTTCATTGGCAGTTGCATCCTCTGTCTGGGAATCTTCGGATGTTCCTTCCTCTGAAATATTTTCTGCTGATTCGGCTGCACTTTCCTCCTGTGTCGCCTCTTCAACGGATGCAGGCTCTTCTTGCTTCGATTCTATGACGAGTTCCTGCTCCTTATCTTTTTCTTTTTCTTCGGCTGAAGCTTCATCCTCGTTCTGTGTTTCCACAGGC
This sequence comes from Oscillospiraceae bacterium, assembly GCA_963607995.1. Taxonomy (GTDB): domain Bacteria; phylum Bacillota; class Clostridia; order Lachnospirales; family Lachnospiraceae; genus Chordicoccus. Next base: position 2,637 of record CAVDGK010000093.1, read on the forward strand.
GTCTCACTATCTGTTGCACGCAGATAGGTCAGGTTAGCAAAGGCGCCACTGGTAACGATCAGACTGACCGCAATCAGAAGGGCTAACCAACTTTTGAGATTCTTTTTCATAATACTTTTCTCCTTTTTTATTTACAGTTACACTGAATGATATTTTCTATCTTGTATGGAAAAACCATAAGAAACATGCTTCGCAAGTTTTCCAAGTTATCGCGGCATTCGCCAGGATCTCGTGCAAGAACGGACTTTTTCTTACTGCTTCGCGTAAATAATAATTAATTGCCTTATATAATAGGTAGACATTTTTATAATCCACTATTAAATGGTTGGCAAAAAAAGATGGTATTTTTATCCCGTCTACCAATGAAGTGTATCACTTTTCTGTAAAAGGTCCATTTTTTTAGACTTTTTTTTAGCTTTTTCTTATCGTGTTTTTTTTATTCTTTTTAATTCATGCTATAATGGGTTAAGTCCGCTGAATTACTTATGTATTACGGATATAAAGGAGTGACCTTTCTTATGAAGAAATATAATATTTTCAAGACGATCCAGCTGATTGTATTTGTCATTCTGACGGTGATCTGTCTGTGTGTGATTCTAATCAAGCCGGATGTATTTCATTTGGTTGCCAATGACAGTTCCTTCCGTCTGATCTGCATTTTTCTTTGGATCATTCTGGCCTTTTCTTTCATTGGATTTTATCTGGACCTTAATTTCATCTCACATAATAAGAAGGATTTCAGCGAGCTGGACTTCGCCGTTCATTCTGACCCGGTATCCGGTATCGCCAATCGTTACAGCTGTGATGCCCTCATCGAACAGTATTTGGACAAACCTCTGGATCCCCGGATCGGCTGTGTCATGTTTGATCTCACCAATCTGTCAGAAATCAACAAAAAATATGGCCATGCCCAGGGTAATGCCTTAATCCGTGAATTTTCCACAATTCTGCAGACAACCTCTGTGGATCTTTGCTTCGTTGGCCGCAACGGTGGTAATAAATTCCTGGCCTTATTTGAAGATGGCAGCATGGACAAGATCCTCTTTTTAATTTCCCGTATAGGAAAGAAAGTAGATATTTACAATGAACTGAATCCGAATTGCCGCATCGATTTTCTCTATGGCATTGCCTTTAATGAAGGAGAAGCAGTTCAGACCATTACGGATCTTATTGCCCTTGCCAATAGACGCATTTATGAAAAAAATCCTGCTTTAAAACAGGAATCCCCGGAACCCGTCAATGCCGACTAAGGAGATTTTATGGCTGAATTAGATTACCAGTATCTGGCTGAGCTTGTAAAAAAAGCTCAGGGTGGAAGCAGTGATGCCTTTGCGGAACTCTACGCCGCAACCTATCAGAAGCTGTACCGCTTTGCCGACAGCTATCTGAAGGACAAATATCTGGCCCAGGATGCTGTACAGGAAACCTATATTTCCGTGCTGAAAAGCCTGAATAAGCTGAAGGATCCGCAACTTTTCATTTCGTGGCTCAATCAGATTGCTTTCCGTGTCTGTTTTCGGATACAAAAGCAGCAGAGTCACTTAAATGCAGATGGCATCTCGATTGATGATGCCGATATAGACATTCCTGATTCCTCTAAAGATCCAGAGCTGCAGATACTTCGTGTAGATGAACATGAATATCTGCTTAAACAGATTCTCAAGCTTCCTTTTTCTGAATCTCAGGCAATCATTCTGAAATATCTTAACAATATGACTCTCGATGACATCGCAGATCTGCTGGATACCAGCCGCAGTTCTGTCAAACGTTACCTTTCCAGTGGCAAAAAAAGACTGGAAAGACTGTTACAAAAGGAGTGATTTGTTATGCTTTTCCATAAATCAAAGAAAAATAAACCCGAATTGGATGAAAAGACAGCTGAAATCATGCTGGAAAATGTCTTTTATGCCTGTGACGTGGAACCAAATACAGTACCTTTGTCAGTGCTCATGTCCTACAGTAATTACCGAAAGGACCGTTTCCTGCTGCAAAAGGTAATTTTCTTCATTGTCTTTATCCTATTCTGCCTGCTGCCTCTCTTGTTTATCCCGGCTACATTCACAGTAGAAGCATCCGCAACAGGCACACAGAATGATCCTATTTATGAGGTTCATGTCACCACGCCGCTCATTCCGGTAGATCGTGTCACAGCTTCCATCGGCGGCCACTATATTCCGGTCTATGAAATTGACACTCGTGTCTATCAGATTGAACCGGATGCCAACGGTGATATGGAAATCACTGTACTTTTAAAGAATAAACAGACCAATACTTTTACGCTGACTGTCAGCACAGTGGATACCAAAGCCCCGGTACTGATTTCCCACCAGCAATCAGGCGATAATATCGCTCTCTTTGCGGAAGACGAGGATTCCGGCATTGATTTCAGCGGGGTCTATGCCCTAAACGGCGCCGGAGAAAAGATTCTTCCCGTTTCCTATAATGAAGAAACCGGCGAAATTGATTTCGTCTATCCGGAAGAAGCTTTAAATATCTATATTCCGGATCAGGCCGAAAATGTGCTGCATCTGATTCTGTCGCTGTATTAGAATAAAAGCACTACTCAATAAATCAAGGAGGCATTGCGATGAAAGCTGTACTGTATAAAACTGTACGGATTCGGCTGATAATCGTGTGCCTTCTTTTTGTTTTTTTACCATATATTATATGTGGCTGCAGCAATACAAATGAAGGAGCCAATGCCGTGGAAGGGGAAAGTCGCACAACCAGTACGGATTTTCTAACCCCTTCGGCTGATGGCACAGAAGTAACAGAAGATGGAAATGCGAAAATTGATTCTTCCAATACTACCGAAGGCTATGTCATGGTAGCTTATACCGGAGCTTCTGATGGGGCCCGGGTTCAGATCACCTACCCGTCAGGCACCATCTACAGCTATACTCTTTCCGGAAATAACATGGCAACGCTCCCTCTGTCCGGCGGCAATGGCAGTTACAAGATTGATGTGCTGGAACATGCTTATGATGACATGTATGCCCTGGCTACATCCTGGACAAAGGATGTGGAGATTTCCGATGAATTTAAGCCTTTTCTCTACCCAAATCTTTATTGCTGGTACACAAATGACGATTTAGCTGTCCAACAAGGCATTGAATTATCAAACGAATCCTCTAATGACCTGGATTATGTTGAGAAAGTCTATAATTTCGTAACTACCACCATTACCTATGATACGGAACAGGCGGCCAGTGTGCCGACGGACTATATTCCGGATATCAGCAAAACACTGGAAAAAAAATCCGGCATCTGTTTTGATTTCGCAGCCCTTATGGCTGCCATGTTGCGTTCTCAGAATATTCCCACCAAACTTGAAGTGGGGTACAGCGGTCAATCTTACCACGCATGGATCAGTGTTTATCTGACAGAAACAGGCTGGGTTGACAATATTATTTCCTTTGATGGCCAGAACTGGTCTTTGATGGATCCTACTCTGGCAGCCACCAATTCAGCTGACTCGGTAAAAGAATATATCGGCGATGGTTCCAATTACATCGTTAAGTACAATTATTAAAAATAATACTAAGATTAACTTCCTATGGAAGCTTTCTTTCATAAGCTGTTTCAATCTTGGAACACCACTATCAAAAATAAAAGGGAGTCGATTATGAGGAATTTGACACAATCTCCAAAGCCCTTCAGCAATCAGGAAATAGCCGCCTTCTGCGAACAGTTATCTTACGTCTTGAAGTCCGGTATTTCCTCCTCAGAAGGCATTGCTGTTATGCTGGAAGATGCCCGGACCGATGAAGAGAAGCAGATTCTGACTTTAATGCAGGATAAGCTTAATGAAACCGGTAATCTCGCTGAAGCTTTCAAGGTTACAGGCATGTTTCCGCCTTATCTTCTTCACATGGTGCAGATCGGTGAAGAAAGCGGAACCCTGGACACGGTTATGGAATCTCTCTCTGCCCATTATGACAAAGAAGCAGCCATCCGCCAGAATATCAAAAGTTCCGTGACTTACCCTCTGTTTATGGCCTGTATGATTCTGGTCATTATTTTGGTCCTTTTGATAAAGGTCATGCCCATTTTCAATCAGGTCTTCGTGCAGCTGGGTACTGAAATGACAGGATTTTCCAGAACTCTCATGAATTTGGGAAATCTTCTCCACACAAACGCCCTTGTATTCGCCATTATTCTTGTGGCTATTGCCGGATTTTTATTCTTCGGCCTCAAAACGCAGAAGGGTATCTCCCTTTTATCTCGAATCGCCCACTCCCTGCCTTTT
>CAVDGK010000094.1:0-6879 GCA_963607995.1 Oscillospiraceae bacterium
ATCCTCAGTATCCGGCGTGCTCTCCACATCTCTCCAGGTTTCTTTATCTGTAGAATATTGAAGTTTAACCCAGATGTAGCTTGGGGAGACATGGTACTCATCATCGGCATCTTCCCATTTCTTTGTGGCTGAAACGGTAAAGTAGTTAGGTGTTATCTCATTGGTAATGGTTGTACTTATCGTTCCGTCTTCTGTCAGGTTAATACCATGACCTGTTTCATTGCTTTCGTCATAGACAGCATTATTTTCATATTTTACCGTCCAATTGCTTTCAGCATTGGTTTCTTTTAACGTATAGAATGACTTGTCTGTTCCATTCTTCTGGTAAACAGGAAGAGCATTCCAGGTATAGCTCCAGCCATTTGATGTATCCAGAGTCACCTCATCTCCCATAGCTTCACCATCACGATAAAGCTGCACCGTGACAGCTTTCCGATCTGCCTCACGGTTCTGGTCATCGTCCCATGCCTTAGTCACAGTAAGAGAGCCGGATTTCAGAGTATTAACAGCTGTCAAAGCCAGAATCTCATCCATTTCCACCGAAGCTGTATCTTTCAAAGACAGTTTCCAGACATTTTCAGATGCTGTTGTTTCAAGGCTCCAGTGGCTTGAAGAAGCATTGTTTATTGCAAGAGACATGCTATAGCCGGACTGCGACAGTTCTTCACTTCCAAACTTATAAACTTCCGTTACGGTATATTCATAAGCATTGCCATCGCTGTCATAAAGAGGCAGAAGGATATTTTCCATCTTCCAATTATTAGCCTCATTCAACTCGATTTTATCAAGAGTTGTGCCATCTTCAAGCTGAAGGCCGGAACCATATTTATCTCCATGAATCCAGTTAACTTTAATAATAATGCTATCCGGACGTGTCTTATCACTCCAAGTTGTATCTTCAGCCCAGTTTTTGGAAATAGAAGCCTTCTGTGTAATCAAGGTATTTGTCACCTTAAAATCAAGAGACTGAGCATCCTGTTCACCCGAAGTGAATGCAGAAGCCTCATAGGACTGCTGATAGCCTTTTAATGTTTTAACAGTCGGATTTGCTGCACTCTCAACCTCAACTACACGATAAGATATTTTTGCGCCATTATAATTAACCGGCACATCAGCCCAGACGGCTTTCTTTTCATTGCCATCAGCTTCCTGTACAAGAGTCGATGTTGTATAAGAAACGGCTGTACCTGTGTAAAAACCATCCTGATTTAAGATGACATCAGATTCGGCAAATTCCCATGCTCCGGTATCCGGATTCTGATACTGCAGTGCCAGGTAAACCGTTGAATTCACCGTGGTTCCGTATTTTTCACTGTCATTCCATACTTTTTCGCCGGTGATGGTACCTCTGTATGGCTTATGGGTATTTGTCAAAATTATACTGTCATCTGCTGTCGTATTCTGAGAAGATGTATAACCTGCCTCCGTCACATCTTTTCCACTAACTTTTGTTTCTTTCACCGTATAAACTGATACATCTGAACTGTCAGCTGCATCATTTTTATATTTAGGCAGAGTTGCCCAGGTGCAGGTCCAACCATTGCCTGCATTCAGGACAGCGGTTTTGTAAAGAACATTGTCACGATAAAGTTCAACTGTTACCTCTCCCTGCAAATCGTCGCGATTATATTCATCTGCAAAGGTTTTCGTTACAGTCTTAGTCGTGGTAGCTAAAGTATTTGTAAAGGTAACAGCAGTTCCATCATTACCAGTTTTAATACCATCCTGTTTTTCAAGACTTAAGCCATAACCGGCATTCTGCCAGTCTCCATCTTTGTACTTAACGCTGACTTCTTCAATCCTGTAATCCAGTTCATTGCCATTGGCATCATAGCGAGGAAGTAAAAATTTCGTAGTCTTGTTTCCGGCATCTGCCAGATCTTCAACATTGAAATCTGCCGTAAGCCCTGTCTCCTGATAGTCTTCTTCTACATCGCTGCGATAGTAAACCTTGAATCGGATCATTTCCGGAAGTGATTTCAGTGAAATCAGTTCTTTCAGTGTATCTGTACTAATAGCCGTTCCTTCTAAGTCCTGCCAGGTCTTGTTTAAAACAATATCCTTATACTGAATCGTATTTGTAATGGTTCCGCTGTAAGTATTCTTTGCATCCGTAAAGGCAAATGTCTTCGTCGTTGAATCAGACTTATAGCTGCTGACAGTCAATTCCTGTCCATCTGTACGTTTTTCCACCACACGATATCGAATCAGTTCCGAGACACCATCATGAGCAGGGGTATCCCAGTATTTCTTCAGATACTTCCAGTTGACACTTGTAGTGTCATTAGTCGTGTCAATCACATAGCTGGCCGAAGGTGTATAGGTCGCATCGGAGGGTACAACGGTAAAACCACCAATGGTCGTATCTGTCAGGTCAACCCAGTCTGTTGATGTACCTGCATTTCCGTTCTGTTTCAGATACTGCAAAGTAAATGTAACACTTGGCCGCAGGCTCTTCTCCCATGCATTTTCAGAAGAATTATCGCTCCATTTCTTTACAGCCGTCACATCAATGGTCTTTCTTGCATCTGTCAGGGTATTAACCATCTTCAAGACATAGGTATTAGAACCTTCCGACTCCTCAGCTGTAGGCCAGATAACCTTGCTTGTATAATTACCTGTCGCAATATCATCTTCCGTAATGCTCAGATAAGTCGAAAATCTTTCCAGATCCAGATTTCCCGGAATCAGGAAATAATCCGAATAATAGGTACTGCTTTCCGTATCATCTTTATCATAGGTTCCTTCTGTATTGCTTGTCTTTAAAATATAAGTAGTCTTGCCGTTAGCAGAGGTAATGGTCATTGACAGAGAGCTTGGTCTTGTATGGTCCCGTCCGCCATCATCAACCCACTCTTTGGCAAGTCTTACTTTCTTTGTGGTGATAGTATTCTTTGCACTGACAGCTACCGTAGTAACGATTCCCGTTCCAACAGTTTCTGAAGTTACATTAGATTCAATGGTGCTCTCTAAGCCATTTTCTTCCGTTTCATTGTAATAAGTTGTATCGAATTCAGTTCCATCGCTGTCTTTCCAAGTCAGAATTTCGCTGACACGATATTCATATTCAAATTTTCCATCCGCAGTAAAGATAGGAAGATTTGACCATTCTTCTCTTGTATAAAAATAAGAAGCAAATGTATCCTGTGTAATGGCATTGATATCAACTTCGTAGCCAACGACACTTTCATCGTTTACTGTGATCTTGTGGTCACTCTTTACATCGGAAGCTGCTACCTTTGACCAGTTGTCTGTTCCCTTAACGGAACGCTCAACCACAAATTTCACCGTAACAGGCAGGGCGTTCATTTCACGAAGAGCTTCAAACTTTTCATAATCAAAATCTTTCTCATCCTCTTCGCCAATAACTTTATAAGTCCAGTTTTTATCAAGAGAAACCGTCACAGTGTCATTAAGTTTATTTCTAAAAGTTGCATTATTTTTTGTGCTGAGACAGTAATCACCGATGTGTTCACCTACATCGCTGGCCGTTGCTATTGTCTTACTTTCTTCATCTAAAAATTCTTCCCTGACAATATAATAGATGTAAGCATTTCCCTTGGAATCATATTTCTGCAGACCTGTAAGGCCTTTCTCCGATGTATTGTAGCAGTTCCATGAAGATGATGAGGCATTAGCACTTGTTTTGCTAAAGGTTACAGTATCACTCCAGTCATTTTCTTTGTCTGCTTTTGACGTTCTGCCGATTACAAAGCGAACTGCTGCCGGACGATAGGCGCTATTATCCACATAGCCGTCATTCCAGTATTTAGCCGGTTTAAAGTTTTGGGTTGTATCACCTGTATAAGTGTTGGTAAAACCATCTTCTTCAGATGTATTGCGATAAACACCATCTTCGTCCTGCTCAAGATTAATATAAAGGCGTTTCCTTCCATCATTCTGATTCGATGCACTCTGGGTTTTTCCGCCGGATGTCACGGTGCTTTCATAACCATTTACACCAGATTCAGAAATATAGAAAAGGAAGGGCTTTCCATTAGGTGCATAATAGGGAATTGTTGAAGAATCAGCATCTGCATATGTCGTAAAGGTTGCCTCAGCTTTCCCCGTTGTGGTGTCTATCTCGTAACTGTCATAAACCGATGTATCTTCTGCAGCAGGATCAAAGGTGATGGTCTGAATCTTAATGGGATCGCCAGTTGGCTGTCCCTGATCATCCTGCATAATGGCATAAAGAGTAATATCTACAGGAGAAAGATCCTTGGTTGTCAGATTTGAATTTGTCTTTAAAGCTTCTTCTGATACAGACCAGTTCTTTGTAACCTTAACTTCTACGCAAGGCTGTTTTGTGGCATCGTAAACATTTGTCAGAGAGAAATAAGTAGCATTATAAATCGGATCTTCTTCATATCCCGGAATCTCGTTGTCATTTTCATCTCCCAGTTCGAGAGCATAGTAATAGTAAATATTACCGTATTCATCGTACCGGGCCAGCTGCGTTTTTTCAGTTATTTCATTTCCATTTGTATCCGTAGATGTATGTTCATCTGCCTTTCCGTCAAGATCAAGATCTTCATACAAAATATGGTAAGAATAACTGCTGAAACTATAATCACCGCTTGTTTTGCTATTTAAAGTAAACTCAGCAACCTCCTGAGCATTGGTTTTTGTAATCCATGCCTTCATCTCAGACTGTTTGTATTCATTAACATCCTGATCACCAAGAGGCGTGGTTGAACGATAGAGAGCCATCTTAACAGTCGGCATATCCACCTTATTTACGTTTATAGGCGTGGTGCTCCAGATTTTACGTCCGCTGATGGTACGAACAGATTCCTTCCTGTTAACAATGGTTCTGGAATAATATTCCCCTGCATTGCCATCTTTAGTATGAATACCATCAGAAATAATCAGCAGCGAATTGCTGCCATATTTTTCTTCGTAATCATCTCCTGTGTAAATATTATAGGTGGACTCTGCCGTATTCCCGCTCATATTGACAGAAAGAGAGTCAGCCTTCATATTGCCATAGAATGTATGCCCATAATATTCTGATTTTTTTGAAATACCTTTTTCTATAGCAAAATAGATGTAAGGATATCCATTTTCATCATACTGGCCTACATTACCCACATCGATGGACCAGACGTATTTATTCTTGGAAGCATCATAGAAACGGTCGCCATTGACGGTGGCCATCTTTTCTACCATAGAATCCCACTTATGCTGCTCACCAAAATAATAGGAAGCCAAAGCCGCAAGTGCTTCTTCCTGTGTATCAAAGTCGCCAATGGATGTGTGTTTATAATCCTCGCTTTCCAGCCATTCCTTCATGGTCTTTGTGGTATCGGAACCGGCAATAACACTAGTGGAAATACGATAGATATCAAAATAAGCATTGGGGCGCTGCTGGGTACTTGTGCCGTCATCATACCAAACCTTATAGAAATTAAGGTCATAGCTTCCCGCAAGGCTGTTTGTGGCATTCCAGTAAATCCAGTCATCGGTATGATGAATTTCACCATAAACGATTCCGCCATCGCCCATATCTGTATCAATTTTACAGGATGAGCGATAATCATGGTCATCCACCGTTGCGGAACCATCCTCTATTTCAACAAGAGTTCCGTCTTCACTGTAAATACCGGTTTCTTTCAGAGTATAGGTATAAAGTACGCCCTCAGCATTATACTTAGGCAGATTTTCCAGTTTAATATTGTATGTTATCCGGCCATCGTCATCTGTTTCCTCTGAAATAACATAGGTTGCATCGTCCAGTCCCTCAATGGAGCCTTCTCCGGTTTCATTTCCAAGATCAAATTCAAAGACTGCCTGGTCGCTGTCATTACGATAGAGGGCAAAATGTCCTATTCTGTAATCGCCGCCATCACTCCATGATTTCGTCAGATCCAGATTAACAGTTCCGATACGACGGTCCGTCCAGATATAGCCGGATTTTTCTGCAAGGGTAATATAGCCCTTTCTTGCACCGGAAGCATAGGTATAGTGAGAAATGCCTCTGCTGTCTTCTTCGAAGTCAGCAATAATACCCAGATCTTGATCCGAGCTGTCAATGACATTTTTAACATAAGCTACATTTTCTTCACTCCAGTCCTGATAACCAAGATATTCCGGATTTTCTTCAGAACCAAAGTTTATTTTATTCAAAGTTGCCTCTCGAACCGGAAGCTGAAGATTTCTGCCCTGAGTGGTTGCATCGCCATCCTGAATAATCGTGCTGATAGTGCGTGTAGTGCCCGTTCCCAGCTCTATAAGAACAAAATCACTTTCTTTCATGGTATCTGGGAGAGTTCCTGTTGCAACCCACTGACCATCCTGATATTGATAATAATAATCACCGGAAGTATAGTTATTTTTCTTATACCAGCAATTATGCTCTGTCAGGGTCATAGTATCCACAAGGCCCCATCCATCTTCGCCTACATAGTAGACACCGATGCTGACCTGCTCACGGGAAATAAGATCATTGTCATCAAGCCATTCTTTTTGGGCTGCCAAAGAAACTTGAATGCCGGAACCTACCTGATAATTGGAAACACTAGCCACCAGTTCCTTGGCTGTTTCGTTTCCATCACCTATAGAATCTACTGTCAGGCTATAAGTTGTTTCTGTATTCCAGGCAGCATCAATCCCCTGTTCCTTCAGATAGCCGCCATCATCATACTTGATTTCTTTAACGCTGTAGCTGTATTCACGTCCGTCTTCATCGAAGCGATCCAGACCAGTGTTAATTACACCCTGCCAACTCTTTCCATCTGACGTCAAAGCACTGCTATCAAGGGTAATTGTAATCGGATTACCATTCTCATCGTTAACTGTATTATCATCTGAATCTCTTACTTCAAATACAGCATAAGCCCTTCCATTAAGCTGGCTCGTGACATTAACTCCCTTAGC
>CAVDGK010000095.1:0-6870 GCA_963607995.1 Oscillospiraceae bacterium
CCATCAAACTGCTCATCATCATAATGTGCATGCGTATCAAAAATCATTAACCAATCTCCGCCCCGGCCGGCACATCCTTCTCCGGTGTCACGAGGCATACATTTCCATCCGCATCCTCAGCCGCCAGAATCATACCCTGAGACTCAAGTCCTGCCATCTTCCGCGGCTTCAGATTAAGAAGCACCATAACCTTCTTGCCAACCATCTCCTCCGGAGAATACCAGGCACGGATGCCGCTGCAGATCTGTACAACCTTTTCGCCAACCTTCACCTGTGAGCACAGAAGCTTCTTGGAATTCTCCACAGCCTTGCATTCAAGGATCTCGCCAACCACGAACTGACACTTGGCAAAATCATCATAAGTAATCTCGCCAAACTCCTGAGCTTCCTCAGCCTTCTTTTCAGCTTTCTTCTCAGCCTTCTTGTCGTTCTTTTTCTTCTTGCCCTCAGCCTTTTCTTCCACAGCCTCCGGCATAACCTTAGCCAGAACCTCTTTTACATCCATTCTGGCAAAAAGGATTTCCGGCTTGTCCGTCACTTCTCCATTTTCCGGATAATGGCCCCAGCTTGAAAGCTCATCGTAAGGAATCTCATTCATCTTAATCTGAGCAAGGATACGATCTGTCGTCTCCGGCATATAAGGTTTCAAAAGAGTAGCACCGATGGAAATACTCTCCAGAAGGTTATAGAGCACCTCTTTCAGACGATCCTGAGCATGCTCATCTTTAGCCAGCTTCCAGGGTTCTGTCTCATCGATATATTTATTGCATCTCTTAAAGAGAGTAAAGATTTCCGTTACAGCATCAGCCACGCGGAGCTTATCCATTTTTTCAGCAACCCGTGCTACTGTTCCTGTGGCTACAGCCTTAAGGTCTGCATCGATTTCTTCCTGTCCGCCGGTCACGCCTGTGCGGGTTACCTTGCCGCCAAAATATTTATTAGTCATGGCAATGGTACGGTTTACCAGATTTCCAAGGGTATTAGCCAGATCGGCATTCATTCTCTCAACCATCAGTTCCCAAGAAATAACGCCATCATTTTCAAAAGGCATTTCATGGATAACGAAATAGCGGACAGCATCCACGCCAAACATATCAACCAGATCATCGGCATAGATAACATTGCCCTTTGACTTGCTCATCTTGTCGCTTTCGCCATTTTTGCCGGAAGAAGTCAGGAGCCATGGATGACCAAATACCTGCTTCGGCAGCTCTTCGCCCAGAGACATAAGGAAAATCGGCCAGTAAATGGTATGGAAACGGATGATATCCTTACCGATAAGGTGCAGATCAGCCGGCCAGTTCTTCTTGTACTGCTCCGTGCTATTGCCATCTGCATCATAGCCGATACCAGTAATATAGTTTGTCAGGGCATCCAGCCAGACATAAACCACGTGATCCGGATCAAAATCTACCGGAATTCCCCACTTAAAGGATGTACGGGAAACGCACAGATCCTGAAGACCCGGCAGAAGGAAATTGTTCATCATTTCATTTTTGCGGGATTCCGGCTGAATAAATTCCGGATGGGTATTGATATGCTCAATCAGTTTCGGAGCATATTTGCTCATTTTGAAGAAATAAGCATCTTCCTTAGCCTTGGTTACCGGACGTCCGCAGTCCGGGCACTTGCCATCCACCAGCTGGGAATCTGTAAAGAAGGATTCGCAGGGTGTGCAATACCAGCCTTCATAGAAGCCCTTGTAAATATCTCCCTTCTCGTACATTTTCTTGAACATCTTCTGAACCTGTTTTTCATGATAATCATCCGTGGTACGGATAAATTTATCATAGGAAGTGTTCATGATATCCCAGATTCTCTTGATTTCACCGGCAGTCTTGTCGACGAATTCCTTCGGTGTGACACCAGCCTCCAGGGCTTTATTTTCAATTTTCTGACCATGCTCATCGGTGCCGGTCTGGAAGAAGACATCATATCCTTCCATTCTCTTGTAACGGGCGATGGCGTCAGCCAGAACGATCTCGTATGTATTTCCGATATGCGGCTTGCCTGATGCATAGGCAATGGCGGTGGTCATGTAAAATTTTCCTTTGTTAGCCATGTTTTTTCTCCATACTCTATAAAATTTTTCCCTCAGGATTTCATTTTCTTTGTTAATTCAGAAAATGCATCCCGGGCAGTTACATCTTTTTCTTTATTTTCAGTCTTTTTAATCCTCAAAAAGACGAAAGCTTAACCTCATAATCTTACTATTTTTCATTAAAATGAGCAACACGAAAGCGTTGTAATAACGCGTTTACGACACCTTCATAATATAAGTCGTAACCCCATCAGAATAAGCCACGGTGCCGATGGATTGCAAAAGTTCATCATTAATGGTGCCGTAAGTATCCCGCTCGGTCTGGCCGATATAAATATACTTAATATTATATTTCTCAATAAGAGCCTTCACCTCATCCGCATCATCCGAGGTATAAATGGTCTCCACATCAGCAATGCGCTGATTCAAGGCATCCAAATCATTGCGCCACAGCCACTCATGGGTAAACCACCCTGCCACCGTGGGCAGACCTGTGGTTACGGACACTCTCTCGCAGGCTGAATAACTGGCGCCGTGAGCCTCCAGTACCACGTCTCCGCTATCTGCATTTTCCATGAGCCAGTTAACAGCCCCTTCATCCGTGGAGAAATCACTTTGCAGATAGCTGGTGGCATCCGTGCCCACCCGGTTTCCGGCCTCGAAAATATTTCCGAACCAGGAATAAACAGACTGAATGGTATAACCGCCAGTGAGAATAAGGATCACAAGGGCAATGCTTCCTATAACCCGTGGAGCCTTTTTCTCCTTCATAAGAAGACGCATGATAATATATCCCATGCTCAGCCCCAGGAGAATAAAGGCCTGGAAAGTCAGCTTAAACATGGTATTGGACCGATAATACTGACCACCGTAAATATCCTTAACGTAAATAAGTTCCGGCAGAAGCACAAGGCCCAGACCTGCCACACCATAAATCAACACCAGAAGATCCGTTATAGGAATTTCTGTAAGAAGCACCATAAAGCCATGACCGAAGCGAACGAAAGAATTGTCTTTTTCTTCCCGAGCCTTCACATTCGGAACTTCTTTATTTTCAATGTTCTCATTAAGACAGCCTGTGTTTTCAGAACCTTCTTCATCGAATCTGCCTGTACCTCCTGAAAGCCTTTGTCCATTTGCACCTTTCATTACATTATTATTTGTTCCGAAAGATGCTGTATCCACCTGCCTGTTCCCTGGCAATGTATTTCCCGTCAGAGCTTTCGCCCTCTGCCTCTTTCCATGCTCAGCCATGATCAGCACAAAGAAGGCAATAACGCAGGCTGTGGGAAGTCCCCAGAGAATGAGCAGCTGATAGAAAGCTGTATGACTGGTGGTTGCCTTGATTTCTGATGAAATCATATCAAAGGACAAGGTAAAGGGCAGTGCTGCCACATATCCTAAAATGACGATCTCTATCAATTGGGCAATCACCACCCAAAGCACCACCAATGGTTTCTTTTGATAGATGCGCCACTGCACAAAGAGAATGACAGCTCCCACCACCACAAGGTAAATGGGACAATCCCAGAAATTGGTCCATCGGAAAATCCCTGTCATAAAGCCCATTAAAATAATCGCCGGATTCAATAGATTTTCTTTAAGAATAGCTGTCAAACTTTCCTCTTTGTCACTTCTTTCGCCAGTCCCCCTCTTTATTCCAGAGCCATTTTTTGAATTTCTCTCTCTAACATCTTTTCCATCATTCTTTTTCCGGCATGCGACGGCATCTTGTCCTGACACCGCCGAAAGAAGCTTTGTCCTGCACTCCTTATCTTTCACTCGTCCAATAGCCCAGGCTGTCAGGATAGCCACCACAGTCAGCACAAAGACCAGATTGATGTAGTGAGCATGAAGATCTCCCAGCACGGAAGAATAGGCCGGAAATTCGTGGATCGTTTTGTCATTGGTATCAGGATTGTAGCCAATGTAGCGGGTTGAATCCGGGAACCAGTAACTGTAGTCCTGTCCAATGATCTTGTAATAAATAGGAAGAATGATGCCATAGATAACATAATGGAAGTTTCCGCAGAAGGCCACGGCAAAACCGCTGAGCACGCCGGTGAGCACGGAAATTTTAGTAATGCTCAGGCCATTGCCTGCCGACTGTTTTTCATTTTCCCTGCCAGTTTTCTTTGAATCATTACGCCTCTTTGAAAGACCATTCCTTGATACGGAAACCTCTTTCAAATCCGCTTCTATACCTCTGCCTTCTTTCTTATTTCCAAGGAAGGCAGCCATAAGACCCCGGCTAATAGTAAAGGGAAGACCAAAAGACATGGTGGTAATGAAAGCCCGCATCAGGTTATAACCATAGCCCGTGCTCACACCGGAGAGGCGGATAAGAAAGGCCGTTATATACTGACCGCCATAGTAGTAATTAATCTTCTCCCCGGAATACCAGGTATCCTCAAAAGGCATCCATTCACTGCGAAGAATAGCCGTCAGGAAGCCGTAATCCATGAACTTTTCCGTTCCGTAAGCTGCCGGCCGAAAACCCACGATCCAGACGCACAGAAAAAACAGCCCTATGAAAATAAGTTCTTCAGCCACTATAAGTCGGATGGATATTTTCGCCGGGGAAGCTTCAAATTCTCCTGCCGTTCCAACAAAAAGCGCGCCATTCATTTTCTTCTTATTCCAAAGAAGGGCCGCTGCACTTAGAATTGCCAGGAAAGCAAGGGCAATAAAGCAGCCCGTTCTGGAAAAGCTGATAATCTTCAGGCAGTTCATAACCCAGAGAAAAACGGCACTGGCAAAGACGCCCAAAGCCTTGGATACAAGCCAGCCTCTGTCCTTCCATTTATTAAAGATCAATCCTGTCACCGGCCAGAAGATAACGCCGATGGTGAGGATTACCAGGTACCATGTCAAAATCTGCAGCATATTAACTCCGTTTCTTAAATATATACTTTCAATACGTACGAGCAGACCTTTAGCACTCCTGTACGGCAGACACGCTCCCGCTCCGCTCGTCGAGCAGCGCACGCTAAATTCGTTCATCGTCCAAGACTCGAACTCATTAAGCGGCGGCCTCCTCGAGGGTCTGCCTTAACAGGAGTACATCAGGCCCTGCTCTGAATATTTAAATCTTTCCCCATAATAACACATTCATCATTTATTTAAAAAAAAGCGAAAAAATTTACCCCAACCTTTAGCCTTTATCTTTTGTGGTTCGTATAAAGTAGTAGCAAAGAATCTTTATATGACAAATCGACATAATTTCGATGCCGGATTGACGTAATAAAGAACTACGCTCGCTAAAAGAAGGAGGCAAATTATGACTGATAAGAAAAAAATACTACTGATAGGCGCAGCCCTTTTCCTGGTTTTCGTAGCCTTTCTGATCGCCCTTATTTCCTGGCGTACCACCAATGCCAAAACGGAAGTCCTCGTATCAGAATGTGACGATGGTCTTCACACGGCAAAAACATATATGATCGGTGAACCCAACATGCCCTACGGTTCGGTAAAAGCCAGCTTTGAACTTAACAAAGAAAATAATACCGTCTGCAGTGTCCAATTTGATATCAATAATGACGGAAAAAATCTCGATGAGGATAATTTCACCGTCACATGGGGCGAAAACAAAGTCAAAGTTGCCATTCACAGTGAAGAACAGGCTGATATTATCTACACCCTGAATTTTGACGGGACCGTTGTACTGGGTGACAGTGATGATTCCAGTATAACCAACGTGGTCTGGGGTACACCCACGACAGATGTAACCCTGATTAATTGAAACTAAATATATATTTCAAATCCACAGAGATCTTCATTCTTTAATAGAGTTGTCTTCAGCCGGGTAAGCACATACTTACCCGGCCATTTTTATATAGTGTTTCACTCTGAGCTTTTGTCACATTCTCTTCGACCTTCCCAGGCACATATGCTTCCAATTCGCATCCCTTCTGATCCCTGCAAAATTTACGCTTTAAAATTTTATATTTTCTCTTGACACCATCTAATATATCTATATAATGATAATAGTAATGATTACTGTTATTTAGATGCAGCCAACCAAAGGAGATAATATGGCAGTCCTGAAACGCAGCCGGCAAAGAGAGGCAATCCTGGATTTTCTCAAAAGCCGTACCGATCATCCGACAGCGGATGTGGTCTATGCCAACTTACGTGAAAGCGATTCAAAGATTTCACTTGGCACAGTTTATCGCAACCTTTCCCTGCTTTCGGATATGGGCGAGATTCAGAAGATCGTTGCCGGAGACGGAAAAGAACATTTCGATGGGAACACAGCTCCCCATGATCATTTCCGCTGTGAAAGTTGCGGCCGCGTCCTTGACCTTTTCCATCCTTCCCAAGAAATCGATCCGGTATCCCAGTACCCCGATTTCAAAGGCAGGATAAGAGCCTACCAGACTATTTTCTACGGCTCCTGCCCGGATTGTCTGGAAAAGGATATTTCCTAAAGTTAATCTGTATCCCGATTGATGAGACAGGAAATAAACCATCCGGTTTCATCACAAATTCGCCGGTTCTCCGGCTTGTTTCATAAACTAAACTGGTATAAAAAAAGGAGAAAAAACGATGGCTAAATGGGTATGTGAAGTTTGCGGTTATGTTCATGAAGGTGATCAGCCTCCCGAAAAATGTCCGGTATGCAAGGCTCCGGCAGAAAAATTTTCTGAGCAGAAAGAAGATGCAGAATGGGCTGCTGAGCATGTCGTTGGTCTTGGCAAAGCTGAAGGTGTTCCGGAAGACATCATTGCCGATCTGAGAGCTAATTTCGAAGGAGAATGCTCAGAGGTTGGTATGTATCTGGCTATGGCTCGTGTTGCTCACAGAGAAGGTTATCCGGAAATCGGTCT
>CAVDGK010000096.1:0-6862 GCA_963607995.1 Oscillospiraceae bacterium
GTATATTTGTATGCAGTACCCTTAAGATCAACGATCTTAGCACCTTCCGGAGCCTTAGCTGCTTCTTCCTCTGTCAGAGCGAAGGGACGGATAACAGCATGGGGGCAGACAAAAGCACAACGGTTGCACTGCAGACAGGAATCCGGATTCCAAACCGGGACATTAACGGCAATGCCTCTCTTCTCATAAGCAGCAGCGCCTGACGGTGTTGTACCATCTACATAATCCATAAATGCAGATACCGGCAGATCATTACCTGTCTGAGAAGAAACAGCTGTCTGAATGTTGTTAACAAATTTAACAACATCTTCACGGCCTTCTGTTGCTTTCTTAACATCAAGACCTTCATCAACACAGTTCTTCCAGGATTCCGGAACTTTGATTTCACGGATTTCCTGAGCACCGGCATCGATAGCAGCCCAGTTCTTCTGAACGACATCATCACCCTTACGGCCGTATGTCTTCTTAGCAGCAGCTTTCATCAGATCGATAGCCTGATCTTCCGGAATGATGCCTGTCAGCTTGAAGAAAGCAGACTGAAGAATGGTATTGATACGTGTCGGGCCCATGCCTGTTGCGATACCGACTTTAACACCGTCGATAACATAGAACTTAATAGCATGATCAGCCATGAATTTCTTAACCTGTCCCGGAAGATGCTTCTCGATTTCTTCATCTGTCCACGGGCAGTTAAGAAGGAATGTACCACCATCAACCAGTTCCTGAACCATGTTGTACTTACGTACATAGGACGGATTGTGGCAAGCAACAAAGTTTGCTTTATGGATCAGGTATGTAGACTTGATCGGCTTCTTACCGAAGCGGAGGTGAGACATAGTAACACCGCCTGACTTCTTGGAGTCATAATCAAAGTAAGCCTGAGCATACATATCCGTATTATCACCAATGATCTTGATGGAGTTCTTGTTAGCACCAACAGTACCGTCAGCACCAAGACCCCAGAACTTGCAGTTTGTTGTGCCTTCCGGAGTTGTAACAAGAGGAGCACCAACTTCAAGTGAAAGATGTGTTACATCATCCACAACACCAATGGTGAAATGTCTCTTTTCAACGTTGTTGTAAACAGCAACGATCTGAGCCGGAGTTGTATCCTTTGAACCAAGACCATAACGGCCGCCATTGATCTTAACATTCTTGAATTCTTCAGCACCATTAAGAGCTGCAACAACATCAAGATAAAGCGGTTCACCTTCGCCGCCCGGTTCCTTTGTTCTATCAAGAACATTGATAACCTTAACGGTCTTCGGAATAGCTTCCATAAGAGCCTTAGCAGAGAACGGACGATACAGACGGACTTTTACAAGACCAACCTTAGCGCCTGTTGTCTCACGCATGTAATCGATTGTTTCTTCGATTGCTTCGCATGCAGAACCCATAGCGATGATAACAGTTTCAGCATCTTCTGCACCATAATAGTTGAAGAGTTTGTAATCTGTACCAAGCTTAGCATTAACTTTGTCCATGTACTTCTGAACGATAGCCGGCATATCATCATAGCCTGTGTTGGAAGCTTCACGAGCCTGGAAGAAGATATCCGGGTTCTGAGCCGAACCTCTCTGGCAGGGATGATTCGGGTTCAGAGCGTTGTCACGGAACTTCTGGATGGCATCATGATTTACCATCTCATCAAGATCTGCATAATCCCAAACTTTAATCTTCTGAATTTCGTGGGACGTACGGAAACCATCGAAGAAGTTAATAAACGGAAGGCTGCCTTCCAGAGCTGCCATATGTGCAACCGGAGTCAGATCCATAACTTCCTGTACGGATGATTCACACAGCATGCAGGCGCCAGCCTGACGGCAGGCATAAATATCGGAATGATCACCGAAAATTGAAAGAGCATGGGAAGCAAGTGCACGGGCAGATACATCGAATACACCCGGAAGTCTTTCACCTGCAACTTTGTAAATGTTCGGGATCATCAGAAGAAGACCCTGAGAAGCTGTGAATGTTGTAGTCAGAGCACCTGCGGCAAGAGAGCCGTGGAATGCACCGGCTGCACCGGCTTCTGACTGCATTTCTGTAACCTGTACTTCCTGACCGAAGATATTCTTGCGGCCGGCAGTAGCCCATTCATCAACATGCTCCGGCATGACTGATGACGGTGTGATCGGATAGATCGTGGCGACTTCAGTATATGCATAAGAAGCATGAGCTGCAGCCTCATTACCATCCATGGTTAACCATTTTCTGTTATCCATCTTTATCCTCCTTGATTTATGAAAAAGTTGTACCATACTTTTCCACTCTGATACAAAATTATAGCACCCAGTAAAATATCTGTCTATTATCCCATAGCCTTGTTCCTGTTAAAAAACACGATTTTCAGCCCTCTGGGAAGGGGTTTAATCGTCATTTTCCTCATCTTCGTCTGTTGAGTAAACCTGTCTCATACCAGCCATAGCATCAGAAGCCAGATATTCATCATAAGTACCCACTTTGTCAATAAGACTGCCATCTGGTAAGAATTCCATGATCCGGTTGGCTGTGGTCTGAACGATCTGATGGTCACGTGTAGAGAAAAGCAGAACCCCGGGGAATTTAACGAGACCATTATTAAGAGCTGTAATAGATTCCATATCCAGGTGGTTGGTGGGTTCATCCAGAATTAAAACATTGGCGTTGGAAATCATCATTTTAGAAAGAAGGCAGCGCACCTTCTCACCACCGGACAGAACACGAATTCTCTTAACGCCATCTTCACCGGCAAAAAGCATACGGCCCAGGAAGCCTCGAACATAGGTAGCATCTTTGATTTCTGAATACTGGGTCAGCCAGTCAGCTATGGTAAGGTCGCTGTCAAATTCGCTTCCCGGATCCTTGGGGAAATAAGCCTGGGATGTAGTAATCCCCCATTTGTAATAGCCTTCATCCGGTTCCATTTCACCGCTTAAGATCTTAAAGAGAACTGTTTTAGCTCTTTCATTTCCGCCCACAAAGGCAACCTTATCGGTTCTGTTTAAACGGAAGCTGAGATTTTTGAAAATAACCTCGCCATCAATGGTTTTGCTCATGCCTTCAACTTCCAGCACATCATTGCCAATTTCTCTTTCCGGACGGAAATCAATATAAGGATATTTACGACTGGAAGGAACCATGTGATCGATTTCGATCTTTTCAAGGGCTCTCTTACGAGATGTAGCCTGCTTGGACTTGCTGGCATTGGCAGCAAACCGGGAAATGAACTCTTTGAGTTCCTTAATCTTCTCTTCTTTCTTTCTATTTTCTTCTTTCATCTGACGGATCAGCAGCTGGCTTGATTCATACCAGAAATCATAGTTGCCGGCATAGAGACGGATCTTGCCATAATCGATATCAGCTGTAGCCGTGCAGACTTTATTGAGGAAATAACGGTCATGGGAAACAACGATAACGGTATTTGGGAAATTGATCAGAAACTCTTCCAGCCATTCAATAGCATTAAGATCTAGATGGTTGGTAGGCTCATCCAAAAGAAGGATATCCGGTGATCCAAAAAGTGCCTGGGCCAGAAGGACCTTAACCTTATAAGCACCACCAAGATTTGCCATCTGTTCATAATGAAGTTCCGTCGGCACACCAAGACCGTTTAAGAGAGACTCTGCATCAGATTCTGCTTCCCATCCGTTCATATCGGCAAATTCCGCTTCCAGTTCAGCCACCTTAACACCATCTTCATCGCTGAAATCCGGCTTCATGTAAATAGCTTCCTTCTCCTTCATGACATCATAAAGGCGACGATTTCCCATGATAACCGTGTCCAAAACATTATAATCATCATATTTGAAATGATCCTGTTCCAGAACTGAGATACGGCTTCCCGGTGTCATGGTAATATCGCCACTGGTGGTTTCCAGCTTGCCGGAAAGAATTTTCAGGAAAGTTGACTTACCGGCACCATTGGCACCAATAAGACCATAACAGTTTCCTTCTGTAAATTTAATATTAACATCTTCAAACAGAGCTTTCTTTCCAACTCTGTAAGTTACATTATTTGCTGCTATCATGATCATATTCCTTTCTTTCAAGACGCACTAAATCGAAACTATCATATCGAATGCCCTCACTGATGGCAAGTATTTTTGAGGTTTTGTAATCGATTTATTCTATGTTATTATGTTATGGTCAAAAAGTATTTTGATTCCAACGATACTATGGACAAAAGATATTTTTCAGAAAAGGACGTTTGCTATGTTCAGAAAAAAAGATTTAAAACACGATACGATTCTTGGCATCGGTGCCCTGCTTTTCGTAACTTTAGTTTACATTTTTTCATTTATCGAAAAACACATTAAATGATCGACATCTGTAAAGCCGCAAAAATCCGCAATTTAAAAACCACAATTGCTTTCAAGCCTTAAAGGAAGTATACTGATAACATTAATGAAGGAGGATTCTACCACATGGGTATGTTAGATTTTTTAAAAGACGATCCGGACGATGAATTTGACGATCTGCTGGATGAGGATCTGGACGATCTTGATGATGAAGATCTTCTTGATGATGACTTCGATGAGGACAAGCCTTCCAAAAGCGGTCTCTTAAGCCGTTTCAAGAAACCCAAGGAAGAGCCGGAAATCCAGGAAGCTGTTAATAACTACGAAGAAGAGGATGATGACCTTACTGACATTGATTTTTCTTTTGATCATCATTCATTCAGTTCTGATTATCAGGCTTCTCTCATTCGTCAGAGTCAGCAGGCCAGAAAGAATCTGGAGAGAAGAACTCTTGCTGCTCTTGAAGAAATCCGCCATATTGCCGGACAGGAACCAGTCATCAATACATCCCGCAATACAGCCGGCTATGACGGCGAAGAAACGGATGATTATTCCATCGATGAGTAATTTCTGTCTTCAAAATAAGATATTAAAAAAACTTCTGCAACCAGAAACGGTACGCAGAAGTTTTTTGTTTTTCCCAAGCCGTTCCAAGGTCAAAATTTTGCAGCAGACGAGTCTGTATCAGAAATTTACCTTGGAACTCTAGTATGTATTATTTTATTTTTCTTCTTTTCTTTCTTACATTATACCCCACATATACAGCAGCTATCACAGCAGAAGCTGCCGTTCCCATAAGTCCGACCTTAAGCCCCGGAACCTTGTAATGGAACACGATATGATTTTCACCGGCACTGATGCGAACAGCCATTAAGCCGTTAATATCTATGATCTCCGCTTCTTCTCCGTTGACTTCGGCACTCCAGCCTGAATCGTTAGGAATCGAATAGAATGCGTATGTATCATTTTCTGCCGTAATGGTGGAACCAAAGCTATCTGTGGTTCTGAAATAATCCGTTGAACATTCTTTCTGATGGGCATAACCGATACTCTTTACATCTGAGACTTTGGCGGTGCCATCAACAGAAGCATCATAATGACGCAGAACCGTTGCGATCTCATCTTCCTTATCATCTGGGATAACCAGCGTCTTAAACATGAGAATGGCCTTGGTATCATCATTAGTATCTTCAAATTCCGATGCAGTCATATAAGTGTCATAGGTATAACCGATCGGGGGTACTGATTCATCACTGTATACATAATAAGTATCCGTACTGGTCTCTATGGTCTTAACCGGCTCCTCATCCTCCCGAGGTGATGTCTCAAAGGTATATTTGGCCGAAACCAAAGCATTAAAACCATCCGGTGCATCCGGACTCTTAACATCCCTGCTCAGACCAATCGCTGTGTACAACCTGAAAATGGATCCGGAAACCGTACTGCAGAAACACCCGGCCCCCTGGAGATCATTAACCAAACATTCTTCATTATCATGGTTGGTATAACGGTAAGAATAATCCCCCATGTCAAGGTCAGCCGTTTCATTTACTTTGCTGTAAATATCCTGAGGTATATTAACTGAACCCCCCTGATAAATGGCAACGGCTGCCCCGGTGGTACCAAAGGCAAAGAAAAAGATAGCCATAAACAGAGCCAGTATTCGTTTCTTATTTGCCTTGCAGAAAATATACCAGGTCACCACAATGCCTGCGCCGCAGACTGCCGCACAGCCGGCAAACAATGCATAATCATATATCTTGCTTTCTTCTGATGAACTCCAGGGAACAAATAGAAGGAAAAGTACAAAAGCTGCCGCCACGATTCCCCAAATAATACTGCTCTTTTTCACAGCGCTCTGAACCGGTGTCGGTGCGGAGAAAACAGCTGTCTCTGCCATCCATTCATCAATTACCATAGCGGACGCCAGAGCCATGATCAAAACAGCCATATAATACCAGCGGCAGTAAAGACCGGCAAAAAGACCGAAAGATGCATTTAGAATAGGAATAAGTGCGCAAAGTAATATTGCCGTCAGCATCTTAGTCAGCCAATGCTTTTTGTGAAGCATAACAAAAGCGATTACAAGAATCAGACCGATCATCGGCAGATAAGCACTGCAGGTAGAAAAATTACTCTGAATCACAGAGGATTGATAAGACATAACTTCCCCAGGAAACAGAAGACCTTTTAAAATATAAAGATAACGTTCCCCGCTAAAGACCAGGGAATTATTTCCCATATAATCAAATTTCACACGGGGATTCTGCATGGTAAAGCAGGCTGCCGGAAGCAAAAGCACAAGCCCGGCTCCTACCCCAAGAACACCTTCCCAAAGAGCACTGATGAGGTTGCTGAAAAACTTTTTGATCGAATCGCCATGATAACGAATCAGGAAATAGATAGCCAGGAAAATAACCTCACCCACCAGGAAATAGTAGGAAACCACAGCATTTAAGAATGTAGCCAGAATAAAAGGTCCCCTTCTCTTCTTTTGCATCAAATCATCCAAGGTGATTAACATCAGCGGGAACAGATAGACCACATCATGGAAATGATAGAAAAGAAGAGCCTCTGCCGAA